>NZ_JBFBAM010000016.1:0-168870 GCF_040682195.1 Kutzneria sp. NPDC051319
CTCGGGCATGTGCCCGAGACCTACATTCGGTGTGCTCCAGAGCGCGACTCGCCGGGGTCAGATTTGTCGCGGCTGCGCAATTCCGTGGCCAGCACGGCGACCTGGGTCCGGCGCTGCATGCCGAGCTTGGCCAGCAGGTGCGAGACGTAGTTCTTCACGGTCTTCTCGGCCAGGAACATGCGCTCGGCGATCTGGCGGTTGGTCAGGCCGTCGCCGATGAGCTCCAGCACGGTGCGTTCCTGATCGGACAGCTCGCGCAGGGGATCGGCGTCGTCGCGCTGGCGGCGCAGGCGGTTCATCAGCGCGGCGGTGGTGCGGCCGTCCAACAGCGACTGCCCGCCGGCCACGGTGCGGATCGCGGCCAGCAGGTCGTGGCCGAGCACCTGCTTGAGCACGAAGCCGGCGGCGCCGGCCATGATGGCGTCGAGCAGGGCCTCGTCGTCGGAGAAGGACGTCAGCATCAGGCAGTGCAGCTCGGGGTTGCGGGCCCGCAGCTCACGGCACAGCTCGACGCCGTTGCCGTCGGGCAGGCGCACGTCGAGCACGGCGACATCGGGGCTGGTGGCGGGAATCCGGGCCAACGCCTCGGCGACCGAGGCGGCCTCGCCGCACACCTGGAGATCGGGCTCGTCGTCGAGCAGGTCGGCGATGCCGCGCCGGACGATCTCGTGGTCGTCGACCAGGAACACTCGGGTGGACACGGCCAGACACTAGTCACCCGCCCAGGATTCGCGGCAGTGTCCAAGGTCCCCCCGATTGAGGTGAACAAGACGTGGCCGCCAGGCGTCTTCACGTTCGGGAGTGTTCACACCAGCCCGGCGACGTTCGGAGGACCGTTGTGCTGACCCGGCGCAATTCCGGTGACCAGTGGACCAAGTTCGAGGCGACCACGCTGCTCAACGCCATTCGGCACGCCCCCGTCCTACACCCCGAGCGGCCGTACGTGCTCCAGCTGGGCGAGCGGGCGGCGTCCCTGTTCGAGCTGGGCCCGGGCACGCGCTACGAGCGGGCCGGCGTGAACCGCCTCCTGTACTGCGGCACGGCGCTGGCCAACCTGTACCTGGCCATGCGCGTGCTGGGCTGGCGCGCCACGATCGAGCTGGCCGGCGACGGCACGGCCCCCGACCTGGTGGCCACCGTGAAGGCGCTGACGCCCACGCCGCCGACCGACCGCGAGACGCTGCTGCACCGTCAGATCGAGCGCATGCCGCCGTACTGGGCCGAGCCCGGCGAGTGGGTGCCCGACTCGGCGGCCGTGGCCAAGCTCGTCGCCTCCAACTGGTGTCCCGGCACCGAGTTGCGGCTGCTCAGCGACCGGGCCGCGGCGATGGAGACCGCCCGGCTCGTGTTGCACGCCGGCAGACGCATGGACGGCGACCGCTGGTGTGCCGACGAGCTGGCCCCATGGCTGGAGCCGCAGCAGACCACGCCGGTCGCTCAGGTGGCCGCCCAGTTCGGCCCGCTGGCCACCATGTCGGCCGAGCCGTACGCGGACGCCGTCTGCTCGATCGCCGCGCGGCTGGTGGCCGACCCGATCCTCGTGGTCACGACCAGCGGCGACACCGCCCGTGACCACGTCCTGGCCGGCGCCGCCATCCAGAACGCCCGGCTGTCGGCGTCCGCCTTCGGGCTGGCGATCCGGCCGGTGACCCGGCTGATCAAGCTGGACGAGGTGCGCAAGGGCCTGGCCCGCCAGCTCGGGCCCGGCGTGTACCCGCACGCGCTGCTGCGGATCGGAGGCGTGCCGAGCAACGTGTGACGGCTGTCTCCGCGGCCATGACAGGCGGGCGCGCGCCGACCTAGGTTGCTGGTCGTGAGCAGTCGACTGGTCGCCGTCATCGTCGCGGGTTCGTTCTTCATGGAGTTGCTGGACGGCACCGTGATCACCACGGCGCTGCCCGGCATCGCCGGCTCGTTCCACGTCGGCGCGGTCGACGCCGGCCTGGGCGTGACCGCGTATCTGCTGACGGTCGCCGTGATGATTCCGCTCAGCGGCTGGCTGTCCGACCGCTTCGGCGCGCGGCCCGTTTTCTGCGCCGCGATCGTCGTGTTCACGCTCGCCTCGGTGCTGTGCGCGGCGTCCCAGACCCTGTGGCAGTTCGTGCTGGCCCGGGTCCTGCAGGGCATCGGCGGGGCGATGATGGTGCCAGTAGGTCGCACCGTGGTGCTGCGTGGCGCCGCGAAGGCGGACTTGATGGCGGCGACCGCCATCATCACCTGGCCCGGCCTGATCGCCCCCGTGCTCGGCCCGCCCATCGGTGGCGTGATCACCACATACGCCTCGTGGCGCTGGATCTTCCTGATCAACATGCCTTTGGGCGTGGCCGCCCTGATCTCCGCGCTGCTGGTCGTGAGGACGTCCGAGCGCACCCGGCGGCCTTTCGACGGCCTCGGCTTCGCCCTGAGCGCGGTGTCCATCGCGTGCCTCGTGTACGGCCTGGACCTGGCCGGCACCGCCGGCACGAACTGGCTGGTCACCGCCGGTCTGCTCGTGATCGGCTTGGCCGTCGGCGTCGTCGCCGTGCGTCATGCACTGCGTCATCCGACGCCTTTGTTGGACCTCTCCCCGCTGCGCATTCGGACCTATGCCGCCACTTCCGGCGACGGCGCCCTGCTTCGGCTCGCCATCAACATGGTGCCTTTCCTGCTGCCCCTGCTGTTCCAGGTCGGCTTCGGCCTCAGCGCCGTCACCTCCGGTCTCCTGGTGCTCACGGTGTTCGCCGGCAACCTCGTCATGAAGACCATCACCACCCCGACCGTGCGCCGCTTCGGTTTCCGCCGCGTGTTGGTCGGCAACGGCATCCTCGTCGCCCTGTCCCTGGGGGCCTGCGCCCTGTTCGGCGCCGCCACGCCGTACTGGCTCATCTGTGTCGTCTGCTTCCTCGGCGGCGCGTTCCGTTCCCTGGAGTTCACCGGCATCAACACCTTGGCCTTCGCCGACGTCCCCGCCGAGTCCATGAGCGCCGCCAGCACCCTCAACGCCACCATCACCCAGCTCGCCACCGGCCTCGGCGTCGCCGTCGCCGCCACCGTCGTGGCCGTTGCCGCCGGTGGCCACGTCCCCACCGTCCTCGACTTCCGCCTCGGTTTCGTGGTTGGCGCCGTGATCGCCTTGGCCGGGGCGTTGATGTTCCTCCGCCTGGACCGCTCCGACGGCGCCGTGGTCAGCGCCGGCCGCCGAACCTCCGCCACCCGCGCATAGCCGCCGGCGGCGGTCAGCCGTCCCCGGCTCCGCCCCGACCCCTCGCGGTTCCCGGGCATGGCCCTCGACTCCCGTCTCGCCGTCGGCCCGGCCTCCCACGCACCCTCTCGCGGGCCCTTGACTCCCGTCTCGCCCTTGGCCCGGCCTCCCACGCACCCTTCCCATGGGCCGGCCCTCGCAGCCCCGCGTCCACCCCCGTTTTCGCCACAAGCGCCCTGAGTCGAATGCGGTCCACATGTGACGTTTGCCTTAGGGAAGTTGCCGGATTGGAATTCTTGCCAAGGCGGAAAGAATCTGGGTAGGGTGGGGGTGTGACGGGGTTGCGGGAGCGGAAGAAGCGTGAGACCAGGCTGGCGCTGAGCCGGGCGGCGATCGGGCTGCTCGTGGCGCGGGGCTGGGACGGGGTGACCGTCGAGGAGATCGCGGCGGCGGCGAACGTGTCGGACCGGACGTTCCGCAACTACTTCAGCAGCAAGGCGGAGGCGGTGGCGGCCAGCCACCTGGAGCGGGCGCTGGTCGTCGCCGACGAACTGCGGTCCCGGCCGGCGGAGGATCCGTTCTGGCCGGCGGTGCGAGCGGCGGTCCGGTCGAGCGTCACCGGAGCGGCCGTCTCGACGCACGACACCGCACCTGCCTCGCCTCACAGCGCAGCGCCTGCCTCGCCGCGCGACGTGCCGCGAGCTTCGCCCAGCGACGCGGTGTCAGCCTCGCCGAGCAAGACAGAGCCCGCTTCCGGCTCATCCGCTGACGCCGCCTCCATTTCGCCGCACGGTACTGCGCCCGCCTCAACGCAAAGCGCGGCAACAGCTCCTGCCCGCGACGGGGCGTACATGGAGCGGGTGAAGCTGGTGCTGAGCCATCCGTCTCTGCACGCGGAACTGCTCCGCGCGGACGACATGGCCAAGGACGAGCTGGCGGCGGCGATTGCCGAGCGGCTGGGGCTGGATCGGGAGCGGGATCTGTTTCCGCAGCTGGCGGCGTCGGTGGTGGCGGCGGGTGTGGCGACGGCGATGCGGTTCTGGATGGTCAACGATCCCCAGGGGTCGGTGATCGACGTGATGGATCGAGTGTTCGAGGAAATCGGGCGCGGATTGCCCGTGCCGGAGGGGGAATCGTGAATGTGATCATTTCGGGGGCCGGGCCGAACGGGCTGATGCTGGCCTGTGAACTGGCGCTGGCCGGGGTGAGACCGGTGGTGCTGGAGGCGCTGGCGGAACCGAGTGTGGAGCCCAAGGCGAACGGGCTCGTGGGTGAGGTGGTGCGGCTGGTCGACCACCGAGGGCTGTTCGAGGAGCTCGCGGGGGCGCCGGGGCCGCCGAAGGCGAATTCGGGGTTTTTCCCTTACGCGGGAATGTATCTCAACCTCGGCGTGCTCGACGAGAGCCCGCTGTACGTGCTGCCGGCGCCGCAACAGAAGATCGTTCGGGTGCTGGCGGAGCGGGCACGACAGCTCGGTGTCGAGATCCGGTACGGGCACGAACTGGTTGGCCTCGAACAGGATGCGTCCGAGGTCACGGTCGAGGTGAACGGCCCGGACGGCCGGTACGAACTGCAAGGCGCCTATCTGATCGGCGCGGACGGGGCCCGCAGCGCGGTGCGGAAGCTGTCGGGCATCGACTTCGGCGGCGTCACCTACGACCGCCGCACCCTGCGGATGGCCCACGCCACGGTGCCGGCGGACTGGGTGGATCCGACCACGCGGGGCCTGAAGGTCCCCGGCTACGGCCTGGCGTTGCCGTTCCTGGGACTGCGCACCGAGCAGGGCGGCTTCTCCTACGCGCCGCTGCCCGATCACCCGCCGACGATCGCGACCGTGGAGTGGGACCAGCCGCCGACCGACGAGCCGATGAGCATGGACGAGCTGCGGGCCAGCGTGCGCCGGGTGCTCGGCGTGGAGGTGCCGCTCGGCGAGCCGGAGGGCGACGGCCCGCACCTGATGAACCGCCTGACCAAGGGCCACAACCGGGTCGCCGAACGGTTTCGGGACGGTCGGGTGTTCCTGCTCGGCGACGCGGCGCACATCCTGGCCTACGGCGGAGGCGGCCTCAACCTGGGCATGCAGGACGCGGCCAACCTGGGCTGGAAGCTGGCCGCCGAGATCAACGGCACCGCGCCGGCCGGCCTGCTCGACACGTACGACACCGAGCGCCGCATCGCCGCCGAACGCATGCACATCTACGGCCAGGCCACGAATGCCCTGGTGGCGCCGGGCGGCGACGTCACCGCCCTGCGGGTCCTGTTCGGCGAGATGCTCGGCGATCCGGCCGCGGTCCGGCGCATCGCGGAACTGCTGGCCGGCTCGGACGTCCGCTACGACATGGGTGTCGCCGACGCGCATCCGCTGGTCGGCCGGTTCGCCCCGCCGATGGATCTGGTGACGCCGGACGGCCCGTCGCGCCTGGCCGGACTCGCCCGCTCGGGGCGGCCTCTCCTGCTGGACTTCACCGGCAGCCTGGGTCGCTTCCAAGGCGTCGTCGACGTGATCGCGGCCGAACCGATCGAGGGCATCCCGGCCGCGGTGCTGATCCGGCCGGACAACTACGTCGCCTGGGCGTCCGAGTCTCCTGACACAGAAGGGCTTTCGGACGCGCTCGACCGCTGGTTCGGGGTCGCCGTGAACCACGTCTGATCGTCGGTGAGCCACTCGCCGAACTGAAGTCCGACGGCGTCGAGCTCGGCGGTCATGTCCGATATGGACAGTCGGCGGGCGGTGAACGGGTGTTCCCAGTGCTGGCCGGCCCCGTCGTAGTGGACCGTCGCGGTGAGCAGATCGCCGTCGAGGACGATGTCCTTGACGGCGATCGTCACCGGGCCCAGCTCCCGTGCAACGGAGTCCACCCGGTCGAACCAGGTCGGCGGGTGCCACTGGATCAGCACCGTGCCGCTGTCGCGCACGTGATGTGCCGCCGTGGCAAGCAATCCCCGACGGAGTTCGGCGTCGGCGGTGTTGACGAGATGGCTCGCCAGCAGCACGGCGTCGAACCGCCGGTCCAGCCGCAGCGACTCGATGTCCGCCCGGATCGTCTCGGCCGTGAGGACGTGCGCAAGCATCTCCGAGGAGTTGTCCACCGCCAGCGCCGGATGTCCCAGCGCCGCAAGCGGTTGCGTCACCCGGCCGGCGCCCGCGCCGAGTTCCAGCACGGTCGCGCCGGCCGGGATCGCGCCGTGGACCAGGGTGGCCTCGCCCATCTCCGGCAGCAGCGCGTAGAGCCCGACCGGGCTGCCGTCCTTCGCCGTTCCGTCCACGTTCCTCCTCATCCGAGCCGCGACCACTTGAACACGTCATCGGTGGTGGCATTGCCGCCGCACACGACAAATCCGAGCTTCACATCGCCGCCCAACCGCTCCACAACCCGCCGCGCGGCCGGGACGAGGCAGCCGGCGGCGGGCTCGGCCCAGACCTTCGCGTGCTCGGCCAGGTCAAGCGTGCCCCGCACGGCCTCGGCGTCGGACACCAGCAGCACCTCGGTGACCAAAGTGGACACATGGTCGTAGGTGAGCTGAGAGACGCTGGGGGCGCTCAAGGTGGACACGACCGACGACAGCTTGGTCGGCACCGGACCGCCCGCGGCCACCGATGCTGACGAGCACATCGGTCAGGTCGGTGGCGTCGGCGGCGAGTTCCAACCCGACGGTGCCCTGACCGGCCAGCACGACGGGGTCGGCGAAGGGATGTAGCAAGGTCATCCCGCCCCGCTGGAGCTGGTCCATCAAGGCGAAAGCGCCAGCCATGTCATCGGTGAGACGGACGTCGGCGCCGGCGGCACGAGCGGCGGAGGCGGCGCGGGCCGGGGCGGAACGAGGCATGACAACGGTGGCCGACACGCCCAACGCGCCGGCCATGACGGCGACGCCGATGGCGTGGTTGCCGCCGCTGACGGCGACGACCCCGGCCGCCCGCTCGTCGTCGGTCAGGGTCAGCAACTTCGAGGCGGCGCCGCGGACCTTGAAGGAGCCGCCGAGCTGGAGCAGCTCCAGCTTGGCCGTGACGGGCACGCCGAGCAGCTCGGACAGGCCGGGGCTGGCAACGGTGGGAGTTCGAAGCACGTGCCCGGCGATGCGGGACGCGGCGGCCTGGATGTCCGTGATGTCGACCACTGGCCCTCCCTGTTGCTGAAACAGCAAGTTCTTTTGCCGACCGTGCCGGGCGGTCGCATCATCCTGGTATGAACAGTAACTACGACGTGATCGTGATCGGTGGCGGTGCCGCTGGGCTGAGCGGGGCGTTGACGTTGAGCCGGGCCCGGAGGTCGGTGCTGGTGATCGACGCGGGCCGGCCCCGCAACGCGCCGGCCGGCAACGCGCACAACTACCTCGGCCGGGAGGGGGTCAACCCGCTGGAGCTGCTGCGCATCGGGCGCGGTGAGGTCGAGTCGTACGGCGGGGAGATCGTCGCCGGTGAAGCGGTGAAGGTGTCCGGAACGGGGCACGGCTTCACGGTCGAGCTGGCCGACGGATCCACTGTGGACGGCCGAAGGCTCCTGGTGGCGACCGGTCTCACCGACGAGCTGCCCGACATCGAAGGCGTGGCGGAGCGGTGGGGCAAGGACGTGCTGCACTGCCCGTACTGCCACGGCTGGGAAGTGCGCGACCGGAGCATCGGCGTCATCGCGTGCAGTCCGATCTCCGCGCACCAGGCGCTGATGTGGCGGCAGTGGAGCGACGACGTCACCTTCTACCTCAACGACATCGTCGAACTCGATGACACGCAACGGAAGCAGTTCGAGGCGCGCGGCATCCGCGTGGTCAAGGGCGTCGTGCGCAGCTTGGACGACCTTGACCACGATGCCTTTGTCGTCGCCCCCAACGGCCGTTCCAACGCCGACGTGCTCACCGCCCTCGGCCTTGCCGTCGTCGAACACCCGGCCGGCACCTACATCCCGGCCGACGGCGAGGCGACCGCGGTCCCCGGCGTGTGGGTCGCGGGCAACGTCACGAACCTCATGGAGCAGGTCATCGGCGCGGCGGCCGCGGGCGTGCGGGCCGGGGCGGCGATCAACGCGGACCTGATCACCGAGGAGACCGAACTGGCGGTAGCCAAGGCGTTTCCGGCCGCTTGACGGCCCGGCCGACGAGAACGGTGTCGACGGCGGTGACGCCGAGGGCGCCCAGCTCCCGCGTGCCGAGGCGGTACAGGTCGTCGAGGTCGCGGACCCAGACGGCGACCTGGAGATTGGACTGGCCGGTGGTGGCCACGCACCCGTGCACGGCCGGGTGCACGGCCATGGTGCGGCCGACATGGTCCAAACGGGACGGTTCGACCTGGATCCACAGGTTGGCGTCGACGGCGAGACCGGCGCGCCGGGGATCGAACGACACCTGGGTGCGCAGCGAGCCACTTCGGGCCAGCGCGCCGATCCGGCGTCGCACAGTGGATTCGGGGAGGCCGGTCTGTGCGGCGACGGAGGCGGCGGACTCGCGGGCGTCCGTAGCCAGACAGTCCAGAATGGACGCATCGACACCATCCACTGTGGACTCGGCGGAGGGTTTCGGTGTCAGATCAGTGCGTTCGCGGTGCGAGAGCACGCCGAGACGCCAGGCGGGGGCCTCGGAGAACACGTGCAGCACGGTCTTCGCCTCGACGGAGGTTACGGCCGACGTCGCGGGAAGCTGGTTGTGCAGCAAGCCGTTGTGGGCGCCGTCCCGGGTGAGCATGACGGCGCTGATCTCGTCGCCGGCGGCAGTGAGGTCGATGAACGGCACATCGTCGCGGACGGCGAGGGCGGCGGCGATGGAGTCCACCTTGCCGCGCAGGACCTTGATCCGCAGCAGCATCGCACCCGTGCCGGCCGGGCGGTCGGGGATGGTGGTGACCCGGATCGTCCCGGTGCCCAGCAGCTCGGCCCAGCGCCGCCGCACCATCCGGGTGCTGATGTCGAGCACCTCGGAGGCCCGCTCGGCGGTCAATCGCCCGTCGCACTGAAGGGCCGCGATCAGCCGCAGATCGCGGTCGTCGAGGACCTCAACCGCCATGTCAGACGCCATAACTGCCAGTTTCGCTCAGATCAGCGGCGAGAACCAGTCCGAAACCGCCAACGGCGGCGATGCTCGGGGCATGACCTCAGAGCTCATCACCCAGCTGACCGAGGCCGCCAAGGCGGTCGCCGCGCTCGTCACCGCACACCCGATCACCCGGCCCGACTCGATGCCCCAGTTCGTCGCCGTCTCCGACGAGATCGACAAGCCGGCGTCCGCGCTGCTCGCCGAGCACCTCGACCGGATCAGGCCGGGCGTGCCGTGGGCGGCGGAAATGCGCACGGAGGTGCCGGAAACCGGTGAGGTGTGGGTGGTCGACCCGATCGACGGCGTGGTGCAGTACATCCAGGGCCTGCCGCAATGGTGCGTGAGCGTCACGCTGGTCCGCGACCGCGAACCGATTGCCACCGTGCTGCACTCGTCGGTGCTGGGGGAGACCTACACGGCCGAGCGGGGCCGCGGCGCGTTCCGTAACGGCGAGCCGATCGCGCCGTCCACGAAGATCGACCTGTCAGTGTGCCTGGTCGCCACCAGCCAGCCGCCGACCGTGGCCGACGAACCCACCGCGATCGCCGACGCCGGCCGCGCGCTCGCCGCCGTGCTGCCGAAGGTCGGCGCCGTGCGCAATCTCGGGCCGACGTCGTGGCAGATTGCCGACACCGCGGCGGGCCGGATCGACGCCTTCTGGGAGTTCGGCCGGGACGAGACCAACCTGCTGCCGGGCGCGCTGATCGCCCGCGAGGCCGGCGCGCTCGTCACTGATCTTGACGGCCTCCCATGGCGGACCGGGGATCGCAGCTTCCTGGCCGCGCCGCCGACGCTGCACCACAAGGTATTGCCGCTGCTGCATGATGGGGTGTGAGCTGGCAAGGGTTGAGTCCCCGGCGACGGATGCTGTTCGCGCTGGTGGCGGCGGTGATCGTGGCGCTGGGAGTCGTGGTCGTGGTCCGGGTGTGGCCCGGGCCGGCGACGGCGCTCGCCCCCGACAAGCCGGGCACGGTGCTGCTGGTGCCGGGCTTCGGCGGTGACCGGACCTCCCTGGAGCCGCTGGCCCAACGCCTCCGCCAGGACGGCAAGAACGCCGTCGTCCTGACGTTGCCGGGGGACGGGACGGGGGATCTGCAGCAGCAGACCCAGGTCCTGGACGCCGCAGTGAACTCCGCCCTTGCGGGCGGCACGTCCTCGGTGGACATCGTGGGCTACTCGGCCGGCGGCGTCGTGGCGCGGCTGTGGGTGGCCGGCCACAAGGGCGTCCGGCGGGTCGTGACGCTGGGTTCGCCGTTGCACGGGACACAGTTGGCAGCCCAAGGCGGTGCGCTGGCCCCCAGCGCCTGCCCGACCGCGTGCCAGCAACTCGCCCCCGGCAGCCCCGTGCTCACGCCCATCGCCGGCGCCGCCGACGTGCCCTGGGTGTCCATCTGGACGGAGGACGACCAGACCGTCACCCCGCCCGACTCCGCCCGGCTGCCGGGGGCGATCAACCTGCCACTCCAGCAGATCTGCCCCGGCGCGAGCGTGGACCACGGGCAGCTGCCGACCGATCCCCGGGTCATCGGACTGGTGCTGGCCAGCCTGGCCGGCACGACGCCGACCGACTGCCCCACATGATCGTTCTGAGCAGCCCCCGAATCGATCCAAGCACGGTGGGCCGACAGGGTGGCGGGAAGAAGATCATCTGAGGCGGGGGCGTTTGACTTCGGGAAACCGTGGGGGTATTGCGGCGGGCGTCCGCGCGGAGCGGATTGCCCGATTGTCCTGGGGAGGGTGTTTGGTAGGGAATGTCCCGATGCTGGGCGAGGGGTCGGCTGGGCATGCTCCGGCGGCACAGATCCGAGCAGAGGGGCTTGTTGATGAGACGTATCGGGACCGTCCTGGCGGTCATGGCGTTGGCGCCGGGGGGAGTCGCGTTCGCCGCGACGACGGCGGACACGACGCTGGTCAGCGTCACGGTGGACGGCGCGCCGGCGTCGGGGATGAGCGGGCGGCCGGCGATCTCGACGGACGGGCGGTTCGTGGCCTTCTCGTCGTCGGCGAAGAACCTGGTGCGGGGTGACGGCAACGGGGTGTCGGACATCTTCGTGCGGGACCGGCAGAACGGCACTACCACCCGGGTCAGCGTGAGCACGGCCGGCGTCGAGGGCGACGGGGCCAGCGGCAACCCGGTGATCTCGGGCGACGGCCGGTACGTGGTGTTCGAGTCCCTGGCGACGAACCTGGTGCCGGGCGACACGAACGGGGTGCAGGACATCTTCGAACGCGACCTGGTGACCGGGAAGACGACCCGCGTCAGCGGCGACCCGTGGACGCAGGCCAACGGCGAGAGCGCGGATCCGGCGATCTCGCAGGACGGGCAGACGATCGTGTACGACTCGCTGGCCAGCAACCTGGCCAGCGGGGACACCAACGGCGTGTCGGACATCTTCCAGTGGAAGCGGGGGGACCTGTTCAGCTACCGGATCAACCTCGACGACTACTTCCGCGAGGCGGATGGGCCGAGCTGGGCGCCCACGATCTCGGCCAACGGGGACACGGTGGCGTTCAACTCGGACGCCGACAACCTCGACCTGCGGGCGGACACCAACCACTCGACGGACGTCTTCGTGCGCCAGCCGGGGGACACCCGCCTGGTCAGCCGGGGCAGCGACGGCGCGCTGGGCAACGGCACGAGCCGCGGCGCGAGGCTCTCGGCCGACGGCCGGCACATCGTGTTCGAGTCGTACGCGACGAACCTGGTGCCGGGCGACACGAACAACCGCTCGGACCTGTTCACGGCCAAGGTGGAGTACTGGGACACGATCACCCGCGTGAACGTGGACCCGACCGGTGCGGTGGTGGGCGGTTACACCGGCGGCCGGACGGCGATCTCGGGCGACGGCCGCTACGTCGCCTTCTCGTCGCCCCAGGACTTCCTCGTGCCGGGTGACAGCAACGGCCACTGGGACGTGGTGGTCCGCGACACCGTGGCCGGCACGACGGCGCTGGCCAGCGTGGCCACCAACGGCACGCAGGGCGACAGCGACTCCCTGGAACCGTCGATCACGCCGGACGGCCGGCAGCTGGCCTTCAAGACCTACGCCACCACGTTCGCGCCGGACACCCCGCAGCCCTCGGCCAACACGTTCGTCCGCGACCTGGGCTGAGCTCAGCAGGTGGTGTCGGGGTCGAGCGGCGTGCCGGACGGCCACACCAGGCCCTCCTGCGTCGCCGACCCGTCCGCATGGATCTGCATGATGGGCATGGCCTTGTCGACGGGGTCGCTGCCCCCGGTGTTGGGGAACGCGATGTAGCCGGTGGCCCCGCCGACCGGGTTCTTGCACTGCAACTGCATCACGAACGGCGCGACCGTGTTCACCGTGGTGACGTCCTTCGCCCTGCGGGTGGCGATGGCCGCGGTGAACACGGCGTCGTGCTCGGACATGGCCTGCCCGTCGTCGAGGTCGGCGGCGGGGAAGCCGTTGTCCGCAAACGCTTTCGCGAAGGCGTCGTAGTTGCGCACGTACTCGGAGCCGGCCGGCAGCGCCCGCCACTGACCGCCGTGCGCGATGGCCGTGTAGTAGACGTGGATGTCCTTGGACAGGGCCAGGTCCTTGACGCCGACCAGGCTGGAGGCGTCGTCGCCGGTGACGATGTCCATCGGCCCCAGCCCGCACGTGCCGCCGTCGGCCAACGCCTGGAGGAAGTACTTCAGATCGCTGCCACGGCCGGCGAAGTAGACCACGTCGGGCTTGTCCGCGCAGATGTTGCTGTACTTCTGCGCGAACACGTTGGTCATGTAGTCGGCCCGGGTCTGCCCCGTCAGCTGCGGCGGCGCCTTGTACGGCGACTGGTACTCGGGCTTCATCGCCGCGGTGAAGGCCTTGGTCAGCGTCCGCGTGTAGCTGTCGGCGGGATTGAGGTCCTGCACCAACAACGTGTGCTGGTAGCCCCGCTGCTTGAGGTAGCCGACGCCGGCCCGCACCTCCTCGCTGTTGGTGGGGGAGACGCGAAAGAAGTTGTCGATGGGGTGGCCGGCGAGGTCCTGGTTCATGTCGTCGGCGGTCACCTGCGAGCCGATCACCGTGATGTCGGCGGCGGACAGGGACGCGGCGGCGGCGCGGGTGCTGTCCAGGCTCTGCCCGAGCCCGACCACAGCGACGATGTGCTCCTCGGCCCTGGCCTTGACGATCGCCGCCACGGCGGCCTCCTGCTGCTCGCCGTTGCTGCCGAAGTTGGCCAGCAGCAAGCGAATTCGCGGCGTGGTGCCGAACGCGGCCGAGGAGTTGTCGGCCCGCCACAGCGCGGCCGCCGCGCCCTCGATGTCGTGCCGGGTGACCTGCACCAGCAGGCTGTCGGCGTCCGGATCGGGCGTCATGTCCTCCAGCAGCACGACCGTGGCGTACGCGCCGGTCCGCGGCGGGTTCAGCCCGGCCACCTTCTGTTCGAGGTCGAAGAGCGGATCGTGGTCACGGAACGCCGTGGCATCCAGGTTCAGGCCGACACACCCGGCGGCACCGCCGGCATCGGTCAGGCCCCGGCCGCAGGTCTGCCACGGGTGCAAGGAGAACAGGGCGGCGACCACGGCGGCGACAATGCCCACGGCGACGTAGGGGACAGCGCGGCGGAACCGGGTGCGTGGGGTCAACAGCCACGGTGCGCTCGGGGCGATGACTCCCCGCTCCACCAACGGTTCCGCGGCCCGGCGGGCGGCGTTGAGCAGCGCGTTGACGTCGCCCTGGTGCGACTGCGGCGGCAGTTCCTGGCCGTAGGCGTGCTCGACGATGTCCCGCTCCGGCGACGGCACCGTGAACAGGGTGGTGGTCAACCAGTTGGCGACCACCAGCCGGCTGACCACGTTGCGCACCACGTGGCTCCGGTCGCGATCCCGGTTGGCCTGCTTGACCAACGTGTCGAACAGCTGCGTGACGGTCCGGCCCAGCGGCTGCGCGTCGGGCGCGCGGCAGACCATCTCCAGGCGGTCCACCCAGTCCCGGTGCGGTTCGTTGTCGAACGCGGTCGCGAAGTCGTCGACCACGGCGACAACCCGCCCCAGCGCCAGCTGGCAGTAGGCGCGGCGGGCCCGGTCGGTGCCGAAGTCGTTGAGCAGCACCGAGAACTGCTCCTCGTACGACGGCAGCCCCGAGGTCGGATCGCGATGGGTCAACGCCAGCACCAGATTGCCGGCGATCCACGGCTGCAGCACGGCCGGGTCGGCGGTGGCGCTGCCGTCCCGCCTTTCCACCACCCACAGGGCATTGCGCAGCTCGGTCAGGATCCGGCCGACGTTGCGGTGGTTGACGCGGGTCGCCGCCGACGGCAGCAGCCACGGCGCGGTGGCGAACGGGGCGGCGCTGACGAACTCCTCGATGCCGAGATCCGGGGCGTGCCGGGCGAGGCCGAGGTCGGTGAGCCGTTGCTGCCACGGGTGATCACCGGGATCGAGCACGTCCCGGGCGCCGGGCGTGAGCGTGGCCTTCTCCACCAGCGGTCGCACACTCTTCACCGCCGCCGGCAACCCGCCGGTGGCCCGCAAGGCCAGCAGCGCCGCCGGGGAATCCTCTGACACGCCAAGCATATGCGCCGTCTCGCGCAGGGTCAGCGCCTCCAGCACGACGGGATAGTAGGGGCTGGTCGACTCGGCGGCCCAGTCGTCGTAGTCGGCGTGGCGGCAGGACTGGACGGTCCGGGCCTTGACCGCCGCCGCGGACAGCCACGGCGGCCGCCAATCCGGTTCCCAGCCGGGATTCCAGCGGCCACTGGTCGCCATCACCAGCAGCGGGTCGTGAGCATTGCGGTCGTGGGCGAGCACCTGCTCGCGGGCGGTGGTCAGGTCGCGCAGGAAGCGTTCGCCGTCGGGATGGTCCACGTTGTCCAGCAGCAGCAACCAGTTGTGCCAGTGCCGGGGCCGGCTCGGCCGGTCGCACCGGCACCGGCTGCCCAGATCGGCCCGGGACAGCCGTTCCTGGCTCTCCCGCACATCGGCCAGGAACGCGGCCATCAGCCACACGTTCCGGCCGGCGGCCGGCATCCGGTTGAGGTCGAGCAGCGCGTCGTACGGGTCCTCGGCGCGCGGGTCGGGATGCTCGCCGTGCCACCGGATCGCCCGCCGCAGCGACTCCCGGCCGGCCGCGTTCACCAGCTCGGGCAGGGCGGTGCTCAGCACCGCGCCGACGTTCTTGTCGATCATGTCGGCGTGCACGGCGGTGTCCACGACGCCGCGCAGCAGCGCGCCCAGGGCCGGCCGCTGCCGCCCCGTGTACTGGGCGAACTCGGCCCGCAGCTTCTCCTTGGCCTTCTTGTGGTGCAGGTCGGTCAGCTGGGTGCGCACCGCGATCAGCCCGGTGGCCAGGCGGGCGAACCGCGGCCGTCCGCGCTGCGGCCACTTGCGGCTGAGGCTGTAAGCCAGTTGTGTCAGCACTTCCATGGTGTCGGCCGGGGTGGTGCGCTGGAAGTCGTAGTCGGTGTGCACCACGTCGTTGCCGCAGCTCTCGGCGATGGAGCGCAGCGTGAAGCTCTTGCCGGCCCCGGTCGGGCCGAGCAGCACCACGACGGGCTGCCGGCGGCGCGGGCCGCCGGCGTCGCGGTTCCACAGCAGCCGGGCGGCCAGCGCCGTGGCCGGGGGCAGGCGTCTTACGTCGGGCACGGGTCCCTCCGAACGGAAGGTTTTCTTTCCCATGTATCGCAGACCCGCCCGAATACGGCACGGATGCGGTGATCACATCACCCGAACGGACCGTGACCGTTGGTCCATCTCCCGCACACCAGGGACTAGGAGGTCACGTCCTTGGTGGCCAGGTTGGCCCACGCCGCGCCGAAGAACACCACCACGTACCCCGCCTGGAGCAACAGGCCCTTGTCGATGGAGTCCCAGAAGATGGGGTCGCGGAAGAAGTCGATCCACGAGAGCCAGTAGTTGGTCGGCAGGTACGGCCGGATCACCGCCGCCGCGTCCAGGGTCTGCAGCACGGCGCTGGTGATCAGGATCGACAGCGCGCCGAGGGCCGCGCCGAGCGAGGAACTGGTCAGCGTGGACAGGAACAGGCCGATCGCGCCGAAGCCGATCATCGCCACCACGATGTAGCCGATGGAGTACAGCAGCCGCGCGGTGAGCTGGCCGTGGGTCAGCGAGACGCCCGACAGCGACGTCGCCGCCCCCGCCGCCGCGCCGCCGGCCGCGCTGGTGCCCGTGCCGAACAGGATCACGCCGACGATCAGCGAGCTGATCACCACGCAGGCGATGGCCAGCAACACGAAGGCCACCAGGGCGACGATCTTGGCGACCAGCAGCCGCGAGCGCCCCACCGGCCGGATCAGCAGGTACCGCAGCGTTCCGCCGACGGACTCGCCGGCGATCGAGTCGCCCGCCACCACGGCCACCGACAGCGGCAGGAAGATGGGCAGCACCAACGCCAGCGCCGCGGCCGGGAACAGCAAACCGTTGCCCCGCACGGCCGACAGGAACGCGCCGCCCTGCCCCGGCGGCGGCGCGAAGTCGGCGGTCTTGAGGAACACGCCCACGATGATCGGCAGCGCGCACAGCAGCAGGATGTTGGTCCAGATGCGGGGCCGCAGAACGAGTTTGCGCAGCTCGACGGTGATCATGCGGCGACCGCCCGATGCCCCGCGCGGCACCGTGGTTGCCGCTCGACGGTGTTCGTGAGGCGTCCGCCCGATGTCCTGCGCGCGTGCCGTGGTTGCCGCTTGACCGTGATCACGAGGCGTCCACCCGGTCCGAGCCGGCGCCGGTCACGTCCAGCACGACCTGTTCCAAGGTCCGGCGCTGCTCGGTGATCGCGGCCACCCGCAGCCCAGCGGCCACCAGCATCGCGTTCAGCGCGGCCGGATCTCCGTGTCGTATCACCAGGTTCTCTCCGTCACGAGCGACGAGTTGGCCGTTGAGCAGGGAAACCGCGTCGGCGGCGTCGGGGCTGCGCACCTCGACCAGTCCGGTGCCGCCGCGAAGGGTGGCCAATTCCTCTTCCAGGACAAGGCGACCGCGATCCACGACGCCGACCCGGGTGCACAGCTGCTCCACCTCGGACAACAGGTGACTGGACAGGAAAACGGTGGTGCCGGACCGGTTCAGCTCGATCAGCAGATCCCGGACCTCGTGAATTCCCTTGGGGTCGAGGCCGTTGGTCGGTTCGTCCAGGATGAGCAGCCGGGGTTTGCGCAGCAGTGCGGCGGCCAGCCCGAGCCGCTGCCGCATGCCGAGCGAATAGGCCTTCACCGGCCGTCGGTCGATACCCGAAAGTCCCACCTGGGCAAGGGCTTCCTCGATGCGGGCGCGCCGGGTCCGGCGGCTGCCGCCGGGACCGCTGGCGTCCAGCAGGGACAGATTCCGCCGGCCGGACAGGTGCGGGTAGGCCGCCGGACCCTCGACCATGGCGCCGATCTGCGGCAACACCTCGGCCGCCCGCCGCGGCATCCGCGAGCCGAGCACGTCGATCTCACCGGAGGTGGCGAAGACCAGGCCCAGCAACATGCGCACGGTCGTGGTCTTGCCGGAGCCGTTGGGGCCCAGGAAGCCGTAGCGGTCGCCTTCGCGCACGGTGAGGTCCACGGCGTCGACCGCGAGGACCGAGCCGTAGCGCTTGGTCAGCCCGCGCGTGACGATCATGGGCGCCTCCTGGGCAGCGTCGACAGCTCGGCGGCCGCCTGGGTGAGCAGCGCCGGATCGACGGCGCCGGCGAGCAGGAAGGTGCGGTAGCCGGCCCGTTCGACCAGCACCGACAAAGGGTTGATGGTCAGCAGGGTGCCCTGGCCGATCGGTAGCGGCACGGTCTTCGCGCCGACCTTGCCCATCGAGTTCACCACGCCCTCGCCGACATTGCGCGGCAGCGGCACGGCGATGAAAGCCGACAAACCGGTGCCGTAGAAGCCGAGTCCGCGGCCGCTGCCGACCCGGTCGGTCTGCAACGGGCGCCCGGCCAGCTGGGCCGGCAGCGGGAAGCCGCCGAACGCGCCGATCACGTCCGGGGCGTCGGTGGTGGCGAAACCGCTGTCGGGCGAGGGTTTCGGCGCGATCACGTCGTCGTCCGGGCGCTGCGTGCTCACGGACTGGAAGGCGGTGACCACGAAGGGCGCGTGCTGGCCCTTGGCGGTGACCTCGACCCGCAGCGGCAGCCCGGTGTCCGGATCGGCCCAGATGTCGACCTGTCCGATCGCGGTCTGCGGGTCGGACGGTGTCACGCGCAGGCCGGCGGCGTCGATGCCGGCGACGCGTTTCGCCGGCAGGGCCGCGACCTTGTCCTCGTCGGAGAGCACGCGGCGGGCCAGGTCGGGCGGCAGCAGATCGCCGCCGCGCGGCAGCCGGATCGGCTCGTCGCCGACCACCTGGGTGTACTGGTTCTGCCCGTTGTCCCAGACGTACTGGCTGCCCGGCACGGCGTAGGTGTCGCGCTCGCCGACGCCGGTGATCTCGTCGACCCGCCAGTGCTCCGGGGCCACGTACCAGGACCGCAGCCGCGTGGTGCCGCCGAGCAGCGACGTCACCTCCGACAGGTTGGGCAGCGCCGGCAGTCCGAGGGAGCCGGTGCTCTCCGCATAACCCTGGTACGGCCGGTTTATCGAGGCCAGCACCCGTGCGCGCAGCGCGGCCGGGGCCATGGTCGCGGAGGCCGGCAGCGCGGTCAGCGCCACGGGCGCGGCGACCAGGACGGCCGCCACCGCGGCCACCAGCGCCCAGCGCCACCGGGTCGTCGACACGCCCACCACCTTCCCCGTCATCCCTTTCTACGCCTGCGGAGGCCCGTTCGGTTGTGATCGAAGTCTTACGGAGTGGGGCAGGTCACGTTTCCCAACGCCCGCACCACCGTTTCGGGTGATTCGTCGGATCGAATAAGGAAGATCAAATATCTATCTACCTGCCGAATCACGTTTTTATCGCGACACGATAGACAACCGATATCCCTTGCCGGCGGTCATCCTCGTGCTTACGTTGTCGCCGGGCCGGAGTCTCGGCCCGCGGTACCGATCCGGTGAGCGCCTCGCTCCGTCCGGAAACCGGATCGGCTTACGTTGTCGCGTGAAGGGAACCGCAGGATGGAGGGCGCTTGTGCGCGAGGCGAAGCGGGAGAGGCAATGATGTCTCATCGTCGAGTGAATCGGCGGATCGCCGTGGGTTCCGCAGCGGGAATCGCGGCACTGGTTTTGACGGTCGGGCCGGCGGCGGGATTTGCCGCCGCGGATTCCGGCATCGACTGGGACTCGGTCGCGCACTGCGAGAGCGGCGGCAACTGGGGCGCCAACACCGGCAACGGCTATCTCGGCGGGCTCCAGTTCTCGCCGGGCACGTGGCAGGCCAACGGCGGCCACGGCTCGCCGAGCCAGGCCACCCGCGAGGAGCAGATCCGGGTCGCCGAGAACGTGGTGCGCTCCCAGGGAGCCGGCGCGTGGCCGAACTGCGTCCGCGGCGGCGGCGCACGGCACTCCGCACCGGTCCGCAGCGGACCCGTTGCCCCGGCGGCGAAAGCCCTGCCGGGCTCGGTCGACAACCCGGTCGGCGACTACACGATCCAGGCCGGTGACACGCTCACCGGCATCGCCGACCGGCTCCACGTCGAGGGCGGCTGGCAGCGCCTCGTGGAGCTGAATCCGGCCGCGCTGCTCAACCCGGACCTGATCTTCCCGGGCGCGCGCATCGTCACGAAGTAACCGCAGGACGGCACGCCGCCCGATTGTTCTGTCGGGCGGCGTGCCGGCGGATCTATTGTCGAGTCATGGATCTTCGCCAGCGGTTCGAGACGCTCACCACCGCGCACATGGCCGACGCCTGCGTGCGGGCTCAGCTTCCGGTGCGCTGCCTGGGAATTCACGCGGTGGTGCCCGGCGCCAAGATCGCCGGGCGGGTGTTGCCGGCCCGGCACGCGGGCAGCGTCGACGTGTTCCTGGAGGCGTTCGAGAGCGCCGAGCCCGGTGACGTCCTGGTGGTGGACAACGGCGGCCGCCGCGACCATGCCTGCGTCGGCGACCTGATCGTGCAGGAGGCCCAGACCGCGGGCCTGGGCGGCGTGGCGATCTGGGGCCTGCACCGGGACACCGCCGACGTGCGGGCGATCGGACTGCCGGTGTTCAGCCTGGGCTCGCTGCCGACCGGTCCACTGGCCGTCGAGGAGCGGCCGGCCGACGCGCTGGCCTCCGCGCGGATGGGGGAGTGGGTCGTCGACTCCGGCGACGTGGTCTTGGGCGACGACGACGGTGTGGTCTTCGTTCCCGGTCAGCACATCGAGGACCTTGTGCTGCTGGCGGAAGGGATTCGCGACAAGGAGCGACGCCAGGCCGAGCGCATCCGGGGCGGCGAGACGCTGCGCAGCCAGCTGGGCTTCGCCACCTTCCTGGCCAACCGGGCGGAGAACCCGGAACTGTCCTTTCGCGAGCACATCCGCCGGGTCGGCGGCGTCGTGGAGGAATGAGCGCCGCGGTGGTCTCCGTGGCGGCGGAGACACCCGGTGCGCCGGTCAGCCGAAGTGCTTGATCAGCGCCTCGGCCCACTGCTTCGGCTGCTCCTCGGGCATGAAGTGGCCGGTGTCGGCGAAGAACTGGAAGGTGGCGTTGGGCGCGATCTCCTGCACCCAGTGCTTGGACACCTCCAGCAGCGTGCCACCCAGGTACAGCAGCGGCTTGTCCAGCTTGCCGTACGACCCGTAGTCCACGATGTCCTGGTGGAACGTGCGGAACCAGCCGTTGGTGGCCCGGATCGCCTCGGCGGTGTCGTAGCCGGCGGCGTAGATGTCCCGCGTCTGCTCGCTGAACCGGCTCGGGTCGCCGCCGATGTGCTCGATGTTCCAGTCGATGATCTCCCGGAACTTGCCGGCGAACCACGATTCCGGCAGGCGCTCGGTCGCGCCGGTCGCCCACCACCACGGGTACACCAGCTGGCCCGGCTTGCGGATCATGCTGAACGACTCGAAGCCCGGGTTGGGGTGCATGCCGTCGCCGATGACCAGGCCGGCCACCGACTCCGGATGGTTCCAGGCCAGGCTGAACGACACCATGCCGCCGATGTCGTCACCGGAGACGTGGGCGCGCTGGTAGCCGAGGTGGTGGATCAGCTCGTGGATGTCGCGGGCCATGTTCTTCTTGTCGTAGCCCGATTCCGGCTTGGCCGAGTCGCCCATGCCGCGAATGTCCACGGCGATCACTCGGTACCGCTTGGCCAGCAGCGGGATCGCCTGGTGGAACTGCCACCAGGTGCGCGGCCAGCCCGGCAGCAGCACGAGGGGATGGCCCTCGCCGGCCGTCACGTAGTGCAGGCGAGTGCCGTTGACGTCGGCGTAGTCGTGCTCGAAGTCCGCGGGCGTGGTCACTGGTTCTCCTCGGGGAAGAAGTCGATGTTGATGTTCAACGTCTTGAGGATCTCGCCGGCCTCGACGAAGCGGTCCGCGTCCCACGCGGGCGGCGGCGTGCCCGGCACCGCCTCGTCGCCGGTGTTCAGGAAGGAGCGCTCCAGTCCGGCCGGGGTGAAGAAGAACAGCATCTTCGCGGTGTGCACGTGCTTGTTCCTGAACCGGTGCCGGATGCCGGCCGGCACGTACACGAGGTCGCCGCTGCGCGCGGTGAACGTCTTGTCCCCGTTGAGGAACTCCAGTTCCCCGTCGAGCAGGTAGAAGCCCTCGGCGCCGGCCTTGTGCACGTGCGCGACCGGCCCGGCGCCCGGTGGCACCGAGGCCTCGATGAAGCTGAGGGCGCCGCCGGTCATCTCGGACGTCAGCTTCACCGAGTACGTGTCGCCGGCCACCCAGCGCTGGATGCCCTCGCCCGCCGGCACGTGGATCGCGTCGCTGCGCCATTCCTGGCCGAAGCTCACGCGGCCACCTTCGACCGCAGCGGGGCGAGGGCCTCGCTCCAGGCCACGACCTGGTCCAGCGTGGTCTCCAGGGTGGCGATCTGGTGCTCGCCCGGGGCGAAGTCGCGGAAGTTCTCGAAGTCGGTGAACAGCGACAGGGCCACCTGCGTGCGCACGTCGGCCATCTGCAGCTCGGCGCAGATCAGGCGCAGGTGCTCGACCGCGCGGGCGCCGCCGACCGAGCCGTAGCTGACGAAGCCGGCGGCCTTGTTGTTCCACTCCGCGTACAGAAAGTCGATGGCGTTCTTGAGCGCGCCGGAGGTGGAGTGGTTGTACTCCGGCGTGACGAACACGAAGCCGTCGAAGGAGGCGATCTTCGCGGCCCACTGCATCGTGTGCGGCTGGGTGTACTGGCCCAGCGAGGGCGGCAACGCCTCGTCCAGGTGCGGTAGCGGGTAGTCGAGCAGGTCGACCAGCTCGAACTCGGCGTCCGTGCGCTCGCTGGCGATCTTGTGTACCCACTTGGCCACGGCCTCGCCGTTGCGGCCGGGACGGGTGCTGCCCAGGATGATGCCGATCTTGGTCACGCCAACCTCCGAGATAGTTCCTTCGAGAAGAAAGTATCTGCTGGTTCCTCTCCGAAGCAAGTAAAGTGGGACACATGCACGCCGACGACACACCCGTCATCCCGCTCAGCCCCGACGAGGAAGCCCTGACCAGGTCCCTCGACCGGGTGGTGAACGTGCTGCCGCGGGTGATGGACGCCACGATGCTGCGCGAGCGGCAGCTGTCGATGACCGACTACCTAACGCTGTCACGCCTGTCCGAGGCGCCGGAGCGGCGGCTGCGGATGAGCGAGCTGGCCGAGATGTCGTACCTGTCGCTGAGCGGGATGACGCACGTGATCACCCGGCTGCAGGCGCAGGGCCTGGTCGAGCGGGTGCGGGACGAGCACGACCGTCGCGGCTGGCACGCCGTGCTCACCGACCGGGGCTTCGAGCGCCTCGACACGGCGTGGTCGAGCAACCTGCTCGCCGTGCGCAAGTTCGTCCTGGCCCACCTGGCGGGCTTCGACCTGCGGGCGCTGGCCGAGGCGTTCGAGAAGATCGGCACCGACTGACCGGTCGCCCGGGCACGTCTTCGGTGTCCGTTCGTGCCGCCGGCTTGGCCCGGCACGCGCTCCCAAACTACTTTCTTACCGAAGGAACTTTTTTCTGGTCGCAGGTCGGGTCCAGCCGTTGACTCCCCTGCGTCCGCGACTCGTGGGGGACACCATGCGAATTCTCTTCTTCGGCATGCCCGAGCTCGGCCACATCATCCCGCAGCTGCCCATCGCCCGCGTCTTTCAGGGCCGGGGCGACGAGGTGGCGTGGGTGGCCGGCGAGTCCGTCGCCCCGGTCCTCGCGGCCGAGGGCATGGAGCTGCTGCCGGTCGGACACAGCGTCGAGGACGTGGTCGCGGAGGTGCTGCGCACCACCGGCCACGACCTGATGCAGGGCGTCACCGTCGAGACGGAGGCGGAGTTCTTCGCCGGCGCCCGGGTCGATCTCGACCACGACGACGCGCTCCGCGCCGCCCGCTCCTGGCAGCCGGACCTGATCATCGCGGAGCACTTCGATTTCATCGGCCGCCTCGTCGGGGCGGCTCTCGACGTGCCCGTCGCGTCCCTGGCCTACGGTCCCGCGATGATTCCCGAGACGACCGAGGCCGTCACGGTGCGCATCGCCCGCCGATTCCAGGAGCGCGGCCTGACCTACGAGCCCGCACGCTGGTATCTCGACACCTGTCCGCCCGCCCTGCAACTCTCGGGCTGGCGTGCTCCGCGCAACCGGCTCGCGCTGCGGCCCGAAGCCCACCTCGTCCCCGATGGCTCCGCGCCGACCGCCGCGTCCGACCGCGGCCGCCGTCCGCGCGTGCTGGTGACCTTCGGCACGGTGTACGTCGTCCCCGAGGTCATCACCCCCATCCTGCGCGAACTGCTGCTGCAGGACGTGGACATCCGCGTCACGCTGGGCACCCGGGCAACGGCGGCGGACTTCGACGTGCAGTCCGACCGGCTGGAGTTCGTCGGGTTCACCCCACTCGCGGAGCTGCTGATCGACGTCGACGTGGTGGTGACCGTCGGCGGTGCGGGCACGGTCCTGGGCTCGCTCGCCCATGGTGTCCCGCTCGTCGTGACGCCGATGGGGGCCGATCAACCGATTCACGCCGAGCGGGTCGCCGCCGCGGGCGCGGGTATCTCGTTCCCGCTTGGCGCCGCCCCCGACGCCGTGGCCAGGGCGTCGGCCATGGTGCTGGCCGATCCCGTCTACCGGGACATCGCGCGGAAGATCGCCGCGGAGATCGCCGCCATGCCCAGCCCCGTCGAGGTGGCCGAGCACCTGGCGGCCGCGCTGTGACCTGACCAGTGGCGGGTGTTCAGGTCGTCACGGCCTGAACACCCTTCGACGCTAGCGGACCGGGGGGACCGGGTCGGCGCCGCGCCGGCCGCCGGGGCGGCAGCGCAGCAGGCGGCCGATCATCAGCTTCGTGCCGCGAAGCGCGCCGTGGCGGGAAATGGCCTGCGCGGCGTACTCCGAACAGCTCGGCTCGAAGCGGCACACGGCCGGCCTCTTGGCGCTGATCTCCCGTTGGTACACCCGAATCGCCGAGATCATCAGCCCGGACGGCCGACGCGTGCGCGGCACCGCCGACCCGGCCGCCACCAACAGGTGCGGCAGGGTCAACAGGCCGGCGATGAGGCAGTTGCCGTCGCAGCTTTCCGCGATGCAGCAACCACTTTCGAGGAGGCAGGCGTCGCGCAGGCAGGAGTTGCCGCCGCCGCCCCGGTACGGGCGCCGCTCGTAGTACTGGTCGTCGTAGCGCCGGCGGCGTCGAAAGATGGGCACGACGCCAATGTACGCACGTCAGCTGTGGGCCATGGCCTGATCGACCGAGTCGACGAGCGTGACCAGCTGATCAACCCCGGTGATCTGCATCGGCCGCAGCACGATCCGGCTGCTGGCCACCACCAACAGCCGCACGCCCTGGGCCGTGGCGTCGTGGTAGAGGTCCACCAGCACATGCAGGCCGGCCGAGGCGAAGAACGTGACGCCGGACAGGTCCAACACGAGCGACGAGGGCTCTTCGGCCCTGGCGTCGCTCAGATGCTTGCGCAGCAGCTCCTCGGAGGCCATGTCGACCTCGCCGGTGACGTGGATCAATGCGGTCGGCCCGACACGTTCCAGGATTACGGTGGCATTCGGCGGCATGGCCGGCTCCTCAGCTTGCATTGTGGGCACCAGACGCCCACGCGGCTGTGGTCTCAACCGGCACCACTCACCGTAGGCCGATCAAGTCGCCGGCACCACTACCGGCAGCGGGAGCAGGGTGTCGCGCACGACGGCGACGACCGTCCGCACGGCGATGCCGGCCACCAGCACCGTGATCGCCGCCAGCACCAGGTAGGCCCACACGGCCTGGCCGGCCGGGTGTTCCCAGTTGAGCCAGTGCAGGACGGCGGTGGCCACGCCGGCCCAGGCGAAGGTGAACGCCCAAAAGCCGGCGCCGAAGCGCAGCTTGAGATAACGGGGCAGGATCCGCAGCTGGGCCAGCACCATCAGCAGGCCGTAGCCGCCGAGCAGCGCCGCCGGCACGTCCACCCGCTCGCCGAACAGGGCGAAGTAGGCGTTGCTGGCCACCGCGGCCGGGGCCACCTCGATGGCGATGGTCGGGACCAGCGGATCCGGCAGCTGCGGCCGGAACACCAGCCGTCCCAGGATCAGCGAACCCAGGATCAGCCACGACACCAGCCCGAAGCCCAGCATCACGACGCCGAACTCGTGCTGGCCGACCTGCGCGGCGCAGGCGGCAGCGACCAGGCCGCCGGCCGCGCTCGGCAGGAAGTAGCCGGGATGCAGCTGGTCGAAGTCCACACGGGAGTAGATGAGCTGGCCGGTGAACCACGAGCCGTGCAGCAGGATCAGGGTGGCGAACACGTCTACCGCGATGGTGTTGGCCGGGTGGGGCAGCACCGGGGCGGCCACCAGCATGGGGGCGATGAGGATCAGCGCGGCGAACGGTCCGAGGATCGGGTCGACCATGTCCTGGGCCAGGGCGCGCCGGGCGATCGCGGACCTGGCGTACACGACGAGGACGACGGCCCATACGACGGCGGCCAGCCCGAGCAGGCCGAGGCCGATGGCCGCCGGCGCATATCCCTGGTTGGCGGCGGTCAGCCAGCTGCCGCCGAGGCCGGCCAGGCCGAAGGCCATGCCGAAGAGGGTGAGGGGAACCTTCCGCATGGATACGACCGTAGTCAGTTAGCTCGTAACTATCAACCTGGCGGGGATTGTGGGGTTAGCATCGAACTCGCTACGCTCATAACGTGGATGCGACGGACACGGTGCTCGGCTTCGTCAACTCGCACGACGGCGCCGCCGTCGACCCCAACCGGGTCGACAACTTCGTCGACGGCGCGCGCTTCCGGGACTGGCTGACCGCCCGTGAGCTGCCGTCGGAGGCCTCCGACGCCGACGCGGCGGCCGCCCGCGAGCTGCGGGAGGCGCTGATCGACCTCGTGCGCACGCATTCCGCCGAGGTGGCGGCCGAGCGGCTGGTCGAGGCCGAGGCGCAGCTCTCACGCTTCGCGTTACGGCACCCGTTGACGTCCGTGATCACGGCGTCCGGCGTTGCGTTGCGGCCGGCGCAGCCGGGGGTGTTCGGCGAGGTGCTGGCCGGCGTGGCGGAGCTGTCGTTGTCCGGGCGGTGGGCGCGGTTGAAGACCTGCCGGGCCCATCCGTGCCGGTGGGTGTTCGTCGACCAGACCCGCAACGGCTCGGCCGTCTACTGCTCGCCCGGCTGTGCGTCGAAGGCGGCGATGCGTGCGTACCGCGAAAGGAAAAAGGCCTCTAGTTCTTGAGCCATTTCCTGATTTCCGCGCCGTGCTCGTCCAATTCGGGCGGTGCCAGGTCGTGTCGTGTCGGCGTGGCGGAAAGCGTGAGCGGATTGCGGATCGTCGGCACTTTATCGGCCAGTGCAATCGGCGCGAGGCCCAGTTCGGTGGCCAGGTCCACGCCCTGGCGGACGTCGTTGATCGGCCCGCACGGGATGTCGGCGTCGGTGAGGACGCGGAACCACTCCTGCGCCGGCCGCTCCGCCAGCCGGTCGAGCAGCAGAGCCCGCAGCTCACGGCGATTGGCGTTGCGCTGGGCCATGGTCGCGAACCGGAGGTCGTCGGCCAGCCCCGGTGCGCCGAGGGCGGCGGCCAGCCGCCGGAACTGCTGGTCGTTGCCCACGGCGATGATCAGCTCGCCGTCGCCGGTGGCCATCGGCTCGTACGGGTAGAGGCTGAGGTGCTCGTTGCCCATGCGGTGCGGCACCACGCCGCCGGCCACGTACGCCGAGGTCTGGTTGACCAGCGAGGACAGCGCCGCCGACAGCAGATTGGTCTCCACGTGCTGGCCCTGGCCGGTGGTGTCCCGGTGGTGCAGGGCGGCCAGGATGCCGGTCGCCGCGTGCAGCCCGGTCATCACGTCGATCACCGCGACGCCGGCCCGGTACGGCGGCCCGTCGGGGGAGCCGGTGAGGCTCATCATCCCCGACAGCGCCTGCACCAGCAGGTCGTAGCCGGGGAGCGTGGCCTTCGGCCCGAAGCCGCTGATCGAGCAGTAGACGACCCCGGCGTTGGTCGCCGCCACGTCGTCGTAGCCGAGGCCGAAGCGCTCCATGGCCCCCGGCCTCAGGTTGTGCACCAGCACATCGGCCCGCCGGGCCAGCTCCCGGGCGGCGTCGAGGTCGGTCGGATCGGTCAGATCCAGGGCGATGGACCGCTTGTTCCGGTTCACCGACAGGTAGTACGTGCCGACGCCGTCCGCGTCGGTCGGCGGCAGCCACTGCCGGGTGTCGTCGCCGCGCGGGCCCTCCACCTTGATCACGTCCGCGCCCAGGTCGGCCAGCAGCATCGTGCAGTACGGCCCGGCCAGCACCCGCGAGAAGTCGGCGACCACAATTCCGTCCAGAGCACCCATGCTGCCGAAGTTAACTACGCGCGGTGGCAGTGGCGGCACGCGCCATGGCGCCGGTAGTGGTAGGCGACGGTCGCGACGGCGAGGGCGGCGCCCCAGACCGGCCAGGTGAAGGCCGGGAAGAACTGGCCGAGACCGCCGTCGCCGGTGCCGATCTCGGCGGCGGAGACGTGCACCATGGTGATGCCGCCGGAGGCCAGCAGCACCGCGGCCGCCAGGGCGGGGACGACGGCCAGCATCGGGGGGACGCGGCGGCCGGCCAGGCCGAGGATCCAGCGCGGGAATACCTCGCCCCAGCGCTGGACCAGCCCGAGGGTCAACAGCGAGCCGCCGACGGCCATGGTGGCCAGCACCGCGCCGCCGATGTCGGCCCCCGATTCCCGCATCCAGCGGAGGAAGTCGTCGGACACGCCAAGGGGAATGCCGAGCGCCCAGGACCACCGGCTCACGGCGTAAGGGAGCGGGGCGATGACGGCGATCCAGGTGGCCAGGCGGCCGACGTAGACGGCGGTGCCCAGGGTCGCCTGCCGGTCCCAGCCGGCGCCGCGACCGCAGTGCACGCACGAATCGCTGGCCCGGCGGGCGAAGTTGAGCGTCGCGGTGAGCCACAACGCCCCGCCGAGGACGCAGACCGACTGGTTGAGCACCGGGGCGGCGAAGGACGCCGCGAGGTCGGTCCACGCCTCCTGCCAGCCGAACATCCCGCCCACCAAGAAGATCGGGGCATGCGCGACGGTCGTGAGGACCCGAACGTCCGGCACGATGATCAGCAGCAGCGCGGCGGCGCAACAGCCGAATACCAGCAGCGGCAAGTGAAGTCGCGGTTGCCGGCGGGTCATGGCCAACGCTGTGGCGGTGCAGGCCAGCCCGGTCGCGGCGATCACCCAGCCGCCCGGTTGTGGTCGCAGCCCGGCGAACCACGTGAACCGGCCGTCCGGATCTCCTTCCCCGAAAGGGAAACCGCCGACACCCAACGCCCAGCACAGGCCGGCCACGGCGTACAGCAGCGACCATATGGCCGCGGCGTGCGGGGCCTTGGTTTCGTTCATGGGTAGAGCGTCGGCCGGCGGCGTCCGGGCCACCATGTGCCGATCGGGATGTTCGGGGCTGTGTGAGGCTTCCCGACCATGCCGTTCGACATGCCCCGGTCCGGCTCTCTCACGCCTAGGCTGGTCGCATGGGACTGGGGGAACTCACGGCGATCCTGCCGGCCGCGGTCGCGGTCGTCGGGCTGGTGGCCGGCTGGCGGCGGCCTGTGCGTGCCGCGTGGATCGCCGGGCCGGCGACCATCGTCGTCACGATCGGCGCTGTGCTGGCTGAACGGCCGTCGAGCCCGCTGACCGGCCCTTGCTGGATGGTCGAGGTCGCCGCCCTCACCGTCCTGGTGCTGCTGGTCGTGCGTTCGGCACCCATACGCCACGCGGTGCCGCCGGTCTTGGCGGTGGCGTGTTCGCTGCTGCGGTTCATCGAGCCGGAAACGGTCCTCGACGCGGTGGGGATGTGCGTCGGCATTGCGGTGGTGCCGGCCGTGGGCGCGGGCGTCGGCCTGTACCTGCGGAGCCTGGCCCGCAAGGAGCAGGAGTCGGTGCGGGCCCAGCGCCTCACCCTCGCCCGTGACCTGCACGACTTCGTCGCCCACGACGTGAGCGCGATCCTCGCGCAGGCCCAGGCCGCCCACTACCTGGCCGAGGACGGCCCGGCCCGCGACGCACTGGGCCGCATCGAGCAGGCCGGCCTGCACGCCATGGCAGCGATCGACCGAAGCGTTGTGGCGCTGCGTGATCTGGCCGAGGACGTCCGGGCGGAGGCACCGGGCATCGAGGCCCTGCCGGCCGTGGTCGACCGGTTCGCGGCCTCCGGCTCGGCGACGGCGACCCTCGATCTGGACCCGTCGGCGACGTTGTCCGGCGAGGCGGCGACCACGGCGTACCGAGTGGTCGTGGAGGCCCTGACCAACATCCGCCGGCACGCGCCGGCTGCGACGCTGGTCCGGGTCGCCGTCGCCAGGAAGGCCGACCGCGTCGAGATCCGGGTCACGAACGACCAGGCCGTGGCCGCGCCGGGGTTGACCAACCTCGGGCGACGACACGGCGGCCATGGGCTGGCCGGCCTGCGGGAACGGGTCGAGGCGGTCGGCGGCCGGCTGAGCGCGGGGCCGGCCGACGACGGATGGCAGGTCCTCACGGTCATTCCGGCGGCCACGCCGTGATCCGGGTGGTGGTCGCCGACGACCAGGAGAACATCCGCAGCGCCTTCCAGATGGTGCTCGACGCCCAGCCGGACATGCGAGTCGTCGGCCAGGCCGCCGACGGTTGTGCCGCTGTCGAGCAGGCCCGGCTGCTGCGTCCCGACGTGGTGCTGGCCGACATCCGCATGCCCGGCCTGGACGGCCTCGCGGTGACCAGGGAGCTTGCCGGCGAGACGAAGGTGATCGTGGTGACGACCTTCGACCTCGACTCGTACGTCCGGGAGGCGTTGGCCGCCGGCGCGGCCGGTTTCCTGCTCAAGCGATCCGGGCCGACCCTGCTGATCGAGGCGATCCGGGCCGCGATGGCCGGCGACACCCTGATCAGCCCGCAGATCACCGTTCGGCTGCTGCGCCAGCTCGGTGTCGGCGGCTCAGCCGCGAATCCGGCCGAGGCGCTGACCGAGCGGGAGAACGACGTGGCGCGGCTGGTGGCCGGCGGGATGAGCAACGCCGAGATCGGGACCGAGTTGTTCATCAGCCCCGGCACGGTCAAGAACCACGTCGCCGCCGTGCAGCGCAAGGTCGGCGCGCGCAACCGCGTCGGCATCGCCTCGTGGGCCTGGTCGACGGGCCTGGCCCGGCCCTGAGACCACGCCCGATCTGTGGACTTCCAGGCCGGATCTCGGGGTCCCTGTCGGTTGTGGCGGACCTAGTTTTGGTGGCATGACACTGGTGTTGTTGGACCACCCGGACCTCGCCTCGTCCCGGATCAACGCGACGCTGGCCGACGCCGTGCGCGGGCTGCCCGGGGTGACGCTGCACGATCTCCGGGCCGAGTACCCCGACCGTCGCATCGACGTCGCCCGGGAGCAGCGGCTGGTGCGGGCGCACGACCTGATCGTCTTCCAGTTCCCGTTCCAGTGGTACTCGGTGCCTTCCCTGCTCAAGCAGTGGATGGACGACGTGCTGCTGCGCGGCTTCGCCTACGACGGCGGGAAGCCGCTGCTGACCGGCAAGACGCTGCAGGTCGTCACCTCCACCGGCGGCGTCGAGGAGGCGTACCGGGAAGGCGGTTTCCACCGCTATCCGATGTCCGCGCTGCTGGCGCCGCTGGAGAACACCGCCCACCGGACCGGGATGGCGTTCGCGCCGCCGCTGATCCTGCACGACGTGCGGGCCGTCACGCCGATCGAGCTGGCCGAGCACAGTGAGCGCTACCGCGAGTTGCTGGCATCATCTGAGGCGTGCCTCATCGCGTGACCATCCTGGCCTTCGACGGCGTGACCATGATCGACGTCGCCGGCCCGTCGGACGTGTTCGGCCACGCCACCCGGCTCGGCGCCGACTACGCCCTGCGGGTCGTCTCGCCCGACGGGCAGCCGGTGCGGACGGCCAGCGGCACCACGCTGGGCGTCGACGGCGTCGTCGACAGTCCACAGGGGACGGTTCTGGTCCCCGGCGCCTACGGCATGGTCGACTTCCCGTTCGCGCCGGGACTGGTGGATGCCGTGCGGCAGGTGGTGTCCGCCGCCGGGCGGATCACCTCCGTGTGCACGGGATCCTTTCTGCTGGCCGAGATCGGGCTGCTCGACGGCCGCAAGGCCACCACCCACTGGCGCCAGGTGGAGCGGTTCGCCCAGCGGTACCCGCGTATTGCCGTGCAGGCCGACGCCCTGTACGTGCGGGACGGCGACATCGTCACCTCGGCCGGCGTCAGCTCGGGCATCGACCTGGCGCTGTCGCTCGTGGAGTCCGACTACGGCCCCGACCTGGCGGCCGAGGTCGCCCGGTCGATGGTCGTGTTCATGCAGCGCCCCGGCGGCCAGTCCCAGTTCTCCGCTCCGTCACGGACCCACGTCGGCCGGGACAGTCCACTTCGGACCCTGCTGGACGCCGTCGCCCTCGACCCGGCTGAAAATTGGACCGTGGCCACCATGTCCGCCAAGGCATCCGTCAGCCCGCGGCAGCTGACCCGGCTGTTCCACGACGAGATCGGCACCACGCCCGCCCGTTACGTCGAACTCGTCCGCCTTGAGGCCGCCCAGGACCTGTTGTCCCGTGGGCACACCGTCGCCTCCGCCGCCGCGCGCAGCGGCTTCGGCAGCGACGAGACCCTGCGCCGGGTGTTCGCGCAGCGGCTCGGCGTCACCCCCGGGGCGTACCGGGCTCAACACTGAAACAGGAACTCATCATCCGCTGACGATCTCGGTCAGCGCCCGGTGGGCCCGCGCGGCCCGGTCGGGGTCGGCCATATCGGCCTTGGAGGGCAGGATCGAGGTCAGCCCCCACGCCCGTCCGCGGGCCCAGGTGGCGTCGTCGACGGCCAGCAGCTTGCGGAACTCGGCCCGCGCGTCGGCGGGCAGAAATCCCCACGCCGCAATGAGATCGCACGCCGGATCGCCCACCGCCAGCGTGCCGAAGTCGATCACCGCCGCGAGCCGGCCGTCCCGGGCGATCATGTTGGCGCCCACGGGATCCCCGTGCACCCACACCGGCGGCCCGTCCCAGACCGGCGCGTCCAGTCCGGCCTGCCACACCTCGGTCACCGCGTCGACGTCGAAAAACCCTGTGAGCGCACCGATCCGCTCGGCCATCCGGGAGGCGACGACGGGGGAGTCACGGTCGTCGTGCAGATCGACGCCGCGGAAGCCGTTGCTCCACTCCGGCGGCGGCCCCTCCTCGGCGTCGATCTCCTGCAGTGCCAACAGGAAATCGGCCAGGTCGACGGCTGCCTGGTGGAAGTCGGTGATCTGGTCGGCGTTCGTGCCGTCGATCCAGTTGTAGACCGACCAGGGGAACGGGTATCCCTGTCCGGGCCGACCCGTGGCCAACGGCGTCGGCACGGCCAGCGGCAGGTGCGGCGCCAACACCGGCAGCCACCGCTGTTCCCGCGTGACCTGTCCGGTCCAGCGGGCGAACCGCGGCATCCGGAGCAGCTTGTCGTCGCCGAGGCGGAAGGTGATGTTGTCGACGCCGGACGACGGCACCGCCGTCACCTCAAGGTCGGCCCACTCCGGGAACTGCGCGGCCACCAGGCGCTGCGCCTGCGGGATGTCGACGTGGACGGACAACGCGGCGGCTCCTCAACGACTCGGTGTGTCTCCATCACACCGCACGTGTCGAGGCAATTACCGGCAGCACGCGCAGCCCGTGCACCAGGGTGCTGCTCCTCCACCGCAGCTCGGCCGGGTCGACCGCCAGCCGCAGCGACGGGAACCGGTCCAGCAGCCGGCCGAGGGCGATCTCGCCCTCCAACCGGGCCAGCGGCGCGCCGAGGCAGTAGTGGATGCCGTGCCCGAACGCCAAATGCCCGCCCGCCGGCCGCGTGACGTCCAGGTCGCGCGGGTCGTCGAAACGGGCGGCGTCGGCGTTCGCGGCCAGCAGCGAGATCATCACGAACTCGTCGGCCGGGATCTCGACGTCGTCCACCAGCACCGGTTCCGTGGTGAAACGCAGCGTGGCGATGTGGATCGGGCTGGCGATGCGCAAAACCTCCTCCACCGCCCCGGGCAGCAGGGAATGGTCGGCGCGCAGCAGCTCCTGCTGCGTGGGGTTGGTCAGCAGCTGGTGGACGGCGTTGCCCAGCAGGTGCACCGTCGTCTCGTGGCCGGCGAACAGCAGCAGGAAGGCCATCGACACCAGCTCGTCCTCCGACAGCTGGTCGCCCTCGTCGGAGACGTGCACAAGATCGCTGAGCAGGTCCTCGGCCGGCGCCGCCCGCTTGACCCGGATCAGGTCCCGCAGCAGCTGCTCCTGGTCGCGGGCGGCGGCGGCCAGCGGCTCACCCGTGACGCCCGAGACGAAGACCTTGCTCCAGGCCCTGATCCGCGAGCGGTCCTCGTGCGGCACGCCGAGCAGCTCGCTGATCACCGCGATGGGCAGCGGGAACGCGAACGACTCGATCAGCTCGGTCTCGCCGTCGATGCCGTCCAGCAGCTCGTCCACGATGCGTTCGATCTGCGGCCGCAGCCGGCTCACCGCCCGGCTGGTGAACGCCTTCGTCACCAGCCTGCGCAGGCGGGTGTGATTGGGCGGGTCGTCGTTGAGCATGTGCTCGGACAGCTTCGTGCCGTAGCCGGCGGCCGCGTCCCGCGGGAACAGCGGCCGGGCGATCCGGACGTCCTTGCTCAGCCTGCGGTCGTCGAGCAGGGTCCGCGCCTGGGCGTGGTCGGTCACCAGCCAGCCGGGCACCCCGTCGGGCATGGTGACGCGGCGCAGCGGTCCCTCGCGGCGCATCTCGTCGTACAGCGGCCACGGGTCCTGGATCCACGCCTTGTCGAGCTTCACCCCGCCGATGATGCCAGCGGGTCAGGGCGCTTTGGCCGTTTCCACCGGCAATCCTGCATCCTCTTTCACCTGCTTCATGGTCAGGTGCGAAGTCAGCCGGGCCACGCCCGGCAGCAGCGACAGCGCCTCGGTGTGGAAACGCTCGTAGGCGGCGATGTCGGCCACCGCGATCCGCAGCAGGTAATCGGGGTCGCCGAACAGCCGCAACGCCTCCACCACTTCGGGCAGCTCGGCGATCCGGCGCTCGAACTCCGCCACCGTCGGCCGGTCCTCCTGCGCCATGACCACGCTGACGTAAGCCTGGAAACCGCGGCCGACCGCGGTCGGATCCAGTAGCGCACGGTAGCCGCGGATCACACCGTCCTGCTCGAGTCGGTTCACCCGGCGCAGGCACGGCGACGGGGTGAGGCCCACTCGCTCGGCCAGCTCGGCGTTGCTGAGCCTGCCGTCGCGTTGCAGCTCCCGAAGGATCTGCCGGTCGATTCGATCCACCGCGCCATTCAAACATCCGGCTTCGCGACCTCGGCGGCTATCCGGGGTTCCCCGCCGCGAGATAGGCGTGCAGCAGGGCGGCGGATGCCAGCATGGCCTCGGCCCGTCGGCCCAGCTCCCCGTGCCGCTCGGCGATCGCCGCCCGCAGCGCGTCGCGGCTGCCGCTGCGGCGCAGGTCGTCGAGGATCGGCCGGATCTGTGGCAGGCCGTGCATGCCCTGGCGCAGCATCAGGATGATCCGGGCGTCCCTGGCCTCCCGCGGCCCGTACGTGCGGTAGCCGGTGGCCGGATTCCGCTGCGGCGTAAGGAGTTCGGCCTCCTCCCAGACGCGCAGCGTCGACGTCCGCACGCCGAGGTGGTCGGCCAGCTCGCCGATCTGCATCGCTGCCCGGGCCGGCGGCTCGGTGTCCACCACCGTTTCCAGCGCGTCGGCGGTGAGCCGGAGGGCCTCCCGCTGCCGGTGCAGGTCGGCGTGACCGGCGTCGATCATCGCCAGCGCCTGCTGCGTGTCGCCGGCGTGAATGGCGCGCATGATGTCCCCGGCCGGGTTCCAACCGTGGCCGACGGCCAGCGCCCGGTAGGCCAGCAGTGCCCTGCGGTGCCGGTCGTCGAGCTGGCGGTAGCCGGTGTCGGACCGGGTCGCCGGCGGCAGCACGCCCGCGTCCAGGTAGTTGCGGATCTGCTGCGGCGAGATGCCGGCGAGTCGGGCCAGGTCAACGGGCCTGTTGAGGGTTTTTCCCACGTTTCCCCCGGTCGTAGTGGAAAAGTCTGCAATGGGCGGTTCAACGATACGCTTGAAGCCATGGAATTCGTTCGGGTGGTGGGCGCCCGCGAGCACAACCTGGCCGGCGTGGACGTGGACATCCCCAAGCGGGTCGTCACCGTCGTCACGGGCGTGTCCGGCTCCGGCAAGTCGTCGCTCGTGTTCGACACGATCGCGGCGGAGGCCCAGCGGCAGCTGCACGAGACTTTGCCGGCCTTCGTACGCAGTTTTCTGCCCCATCGGTCGCGCCCGGACGTCGACCTCGTCGAGCACCTGCCTGCCGTGGTGCTCGTCGACCAGCGGCGCCTCGGCGGTGGGTCGCGGTCCACCGTCGGCACCATCACCGACATCGCGCCCCTGCTGCGGCTGATGTTCTCCCGCGCCGGCGAGCCATACGTCGGGCCGGCCGACTCGTTCTCGTTCAACATGCCATCCGGCATGTGCCCCACGTGCGAGGGGCTCGGCGTCGTCACCGACGTCGACCTGGCCGCTTTCCTCGATCCCGCGCTGTCGTTGGCCGAGGGGGCATTGTCGGCCCCGTCGTTCAAGGTCGGCACCTGGCACTGGCAGATCTTCGCCAACCGCTTCGACGTCTCCCGGCCGGTGGGCTCGTTCTCCGCCGCCGAGCTGGAGGACCTGTTGTACGGCGAGGGCGGGACCGTCTCCGTCGAGAATCTCGGTCAGAAGATCAACGCCACCTACGAGGGGGCCGTGGTCAAGTTCCGGCGTCTGTACGTCCGTAAGGACAGTGCGGAGACCTCGGCCCGGACCAAGCAGATGGTCTCGCAGTTCACCACCTCCGCCGTGTGTCCAGACTGCTCCGGTTCTCGGCTTTCCTTGGCGGCATTGGAGTCCCGGGTCGGCGGTCACAACATCGCCGAACTGTCCTCTTTGGAGGCTTCCGCCCTGCTTTCCGTCCTGGAGGGCTTCGATCTTCCGGTCGTCGCCCCGGTGCTGGACGGTTTGCGCCGTCGGGTCGGGCATCTCGTGGAGATCGGTCTCGGCTACCTGTCGTTGGACCGGGCCACCGACACCTTGTCCGGCGGGGAATCCCAGCGAATCAAGATCGTTCGCCAGTTGGCCAGCACCTTGTCGGACCTGTTGTACGTGTTCGACGAGCCCAGCATCGGCTTGCACGCCCGGGACGTCGGTCGGCTCACTCGTCTGCTCGCCACCTTGCGTGACAACGGGAATTCGGTTCTTGTCGTCGAGCACGACCGGGATGTCATCACCTTCGCCGACCATGTGATCGACGTCGGCCCCGGTGCCGGCGGCGCCGGCGGTCAGGTCGTTTTCGCCGGAACCGTTGCCGGGCTTGCCGATTCCGGCACCATCACCGGCCGTTGTGTGAAGGAACGCCCTTCATTGCGGTCTTCGTTCCGCCCGCCGACCGGCTGGTTGCCACTTTCCGGCGTGACCCTGCACAACCTTCGTGACGTCAGCGTCGACATCCCCACCGGTGTGCTCACCGCCGTGACCGGTGTCGCCGGCTCCGGCAAGTCTTCCTTGATGTTCGGGGCCTTCTGCTCTCGTTACCCCGATGCCGTTGTCGTCGACCAGTCCGCCCCGACCACCAACCGTCGTTCCAGCGTTGTCACCTACACCGGCGCCATGGATCACATCCGTAAGGCCTTCGCTCGGGCTAGTGGCGTCAGTCCAGGCTTGTTCAGCGCCAATTCCGCCGGCGCTTGCCCTTCGTGCGAGGGGGCCGGGGTCATCGTCACCGATCTCGGCTTCTTGGAGGGCATCACCTCCGTCTGCGGTGAGTGCGAGGGCCGCCGTTACTCCGCCGAGGTTCTCGGTTACCTGGTCGATGGTCGCTCCATCAGCGACGTCTTGGACATGACCGTCGCTGAGGCTTTGCCCTTCTTCGCCGCCAGCAAACCCGTCGCCGCCGTCCTTCGCTCCCTCATCGACGTCGGTTTGGAGTACTTGCGCCTCGGTCAGCCCTTACCCAGCCTTTCCGGCGGCGAGTGCCAGCGCATCAAGCTCGCCTCCCACCTCCACCGCTCCGGTGCCGTGTATGTCTTGGACGAGCCCACCACCGGCCTCCACATGTCCGATGTGGACCGTCTGGTGGCCGTCCTGGACCGCCTCGTGTCCGATCGTGGCGCCAGCGTCATCGTCATAGAGCACAACCTGGAGGTCATCGCCCGCGCCGACTGGGTCATCGACCTCGGCCCCGACGGCGGCAGTTCAGGCGGTCGGCTGCTCTTCTCCGGCACCCCCGCCGACTTGTTGACCGCCTCTGATTCCCACACGGCCGCCGCCCTGCGATCGGCCCTCCAGTGATTGCCGGGTCTGCTGGCTGGTTGTCTTTTCTGGTGTGTCTTTCGGTCTGTTGTCTGTTGCTCGTGCACGCCGTCGGTGCCATACGGTCGGCTGTCCGGTGATTGTCGGGTCTGTTGGCTGGGTTGTCTTTTCTGGTGCCCCTTCCGGTCTGTTGTCTGTTGCTCGTTTACGCTGTCGGTGCTTTGGGGTCGGTCGTCCGGCGATCGTCGAGTCTGGTGGCCGGCCCCTCTTTTCCGGCACGGCCGCCGCTCTGCGATCGGCTGTCCGGTGATCGCCGAGTCCGCCGGCCGCGTCGCCGCCTTGCTGGACGCCCATCCCGTTCTGGGGAGCGGGTCCTATCCCATTGGCGCGGTCGTCCGGTCCTTGTCGGCCGAGCTCTCCGTCATGCGCCAGGCCGTCGAGGACACCCCCGGCCCGCTTGGCCCCGACGCCTCTCAGATCGCCCTTCTGATGATGTGCCTGCAGCACGTCGCCGTGCTCTTCCACGGCTTCGAGGAGCTCCCCGACTCCATGCGCGTCCAGGCCCGCCGCGAACTCGCCACCGCCCACCAGACCGCCCGTAAGCTGCGCGGCCGGGTTTAGTGCCGGGTGGGCTGAGTGCTGTACTGCCGGCCGCTGGGCGTGGTCCAGTGCGTCGTGCCGTCCGTATCCCGGGTAACGCGGTAGTTGTCGTGCTTCACGTGATGGTGCCGGCTGCAGAGCCCTTGGAGATTGGCCGGCGTGGTGTTCCCCTGCGGCCAAGGCCTGATGTGGTCGTGTTCCTGGATGGGCCGGTTGCAGCCCGGCACCGTACACATGCCGCCCGACTGGGCGCGGGTGAATTCCTTCATCAACGCGGTGGGGCGGTAGGTGTCGGTGCTGATGGCGGTGGCGTGGCGGTATTCGTCCAGCAGGATGCCGCGCCACGGCCCGTGCATGGCGAGTTCGCGGGCGGTGTCGGCGGAGATCGGCCCATACCCGGCGAGCTGACCCGGGTCGTTAGTCAAGCCCAACAGAGTCTCCAGGGACACCGTCACATACGTCCTGACGGTGAAGTCCCGATTCTTCCCCAGTACCCGATCCATCAGCACATCGGACCGCTTCTGGTCCGTGGTCCGGTCGCCTTTCGGCAAGCCCTTGGCATCTACGCAAATCTGCTGAAACAGCCGATGGGCGTCGGTCGCGGGCAGAATCCAGCTCAACTTCGCCATGCCGTCCGGCAACGGGCTGAACTCGACCCGCCGCTCCTTCGCCGCCTTCTGGCACCGCGTCTCGTACCCCTCAGGGTCCGCTTTCGCGACCAGCCCCGTTGTTCTGCGGCACAGCTGCGTCCGGTTCAGCCCGGCCGCCACTCCCACCAACGCGTCTTCGACCTCGGCGACCTGCTCCGGCCGGTCCAGGTGCCGAACCCGCTCCCTGACCGCGTTGAACCGGCCGAAGTCCAGCTCTCCACGCCGCAGCTGCTCGGCCAACCGAGGCAGCACATCCAACCCCTCGCTGGCCTCTTTCCTGCGCGCCACGCTCTGCTCAGGTTCTCTGATCGCCATCGCGAGTTCGGTGGTGTCGTCGACACGTTTCAGTATGGCCAGCTCCGCCCATTCACAGGCCGATCTTATCTTCCGGGCGAGGATGGCGAGAGTGACTAACTGGTCAGTGCAGAGACCGTCGAGATCCACCGTAGCGAGGAGGTCGAACATGGCCCCGTCCGGCTCCATGTTCTCCATTTCTCGGGTGATTTCCCTCATGTCTCCAGGATACTCGCACACGTGATCGAACTCGAATCACTAATGGGTGATGTTCTCATGCATAATCGCGTCGACCACGACGGCCGCGCCAACAACGGCCGCATCAACAACGGTCGCGCCAGCTATGCGTGGCGGCATCGAGAAGCCTTTCAACCTCGCTTCCTCCTCCTCTATCCAGAGAAGCGTGGATTTTGCGTGGAGGGGATCGATGTCGTACAATCGACCAAGCGAAGGGCAGGCTTGCCTGCCCGGTATTTGCCCTTCGCGACATCGATCAGAGGCTCCGCGCCAAATCCACGCGACCCGGCAAAGCTGGCGGTATAACCAACCAGCTCACTTCTGCATGAACCGATACCCGATCTGCGCATTGAACTCCGCCGTCAGCGCGAACCGGTCCCCCCGAACCCGGGTCTGCCGCCACTCCACCGCCCGCCCCTGTGACGACCCGAGCCGGTTGATGGCGAACAACGCGGTCCCCGCGGGACACCGAAGCTGCTTCACCTCCGCGGCGCTCGGCACCACGGCATGCACGTCCTCCTGCCCGGCATCCAGCCGAACACCCGTCCGCGCGGCCAGCTCCCCATACAGACTCGTGTGTCGAAAATCCGCCGACAGCAACGGCGACGCCACCGAAGCCGGCAGCCACACCCGGTCAATCGCCAACGGTTCCCCACCCGCCAACCGCAACCGCTCCAGATAGACCAACGGCGTCGACCCCTCCAGCCCCAGCCGTTCCGCCACCAGCGCATCGGCCCGAACGTCCAGCACCCGAACCACAGAATCCTGGGACAGCCCAGCGGCCTCCACCGAAGCGAACAGGCTGTACAGAGCCCCGAGAGGCTGGTGGATCTCCGGCACCTCCGCCACCCGGGGCTGCCGCCCGCGCTCGGCGACGATGACGCCGTCGGTGCGGAGCTGGCGTAGGGCCTGCCGAACGGTGGAGCGGCTGACGTCGTACTCCTCGACCAGGGCCAGCTCGCCGGGGAAGTGCTCCACGAACTCGCCCCCGGCCAACCGGGCCAGCAGAGCCTCCTGGAGCTGCCGCCACAGCGGTGTCGACCCGGACCGGTCCAATGTGCGCCCCACCACGAGGGCAACGCTACCGGTTGCCTAATGTCCGGACATCTCGTAGCTTAAATGTACGGACATTAGGAGGTGGTCATGGCCCGCACCGCCGTCGCGGCACCGCAGACGCAGATCGTGAACAGGCTGCCCGGCCTGGCCGTGACCCTCCTCGTCGCGGCCGTGGCCACGGGCCTGGGCCTGCTGGTTCCGGTGATCGGCGGACCGGTGTTCGCGATCATCCTGGGCGTCCTCGCGGCGACGATCGTGAAGCCGCTGCGCAGCACCCGGCTCGCCCCGGGGTACGCCATGGCGTCGAAGGGCGTGCTCCAGCTGTCGATCGTGGTCCTGGGCACGGGCCTGTCCCTGCAGCAGGTGGTGCACGTCGGGGTGTCCTCGCTGCCGGTCATGCTCGGCACGCTGGCGGTGGCCCTGGGCGGGGCCTGGCTGCTGGGCAAGTGGCTCAAGGTGGGCACGGACACGAAGACCCTGATCGGCGTGGGCACGGGCATCTGCGGCGCCTCGGCGATCGCGGCGACGACGGCGGTGATCAAGCCGAAGGACACGGCGGTCGCCTACGCCATCGGCACGATCTTCACGTTCAACATCGCGGCGGTGCTGCTGTTCCCGCCGCTGGGCCACCTGCTGGGCCTGAGCCCGCACGCCTTCGGCCTCTGGGCCGGCACGGCGGTCAACGACACCTCCTCGGTGGTCGCGGCGGCCTACGCCTACGGCGGCGACGCCGGCCCGTACGCGATCGTGGTGAAGCTGACCCGCAGCCTGATGATCATCCCGATCGTCATCACGCTGGCCTGGCTCAAGGCCCGCAAGGACGACGAGGTGCACCTGCCGTGGCACCGGATCGTGCCAGCGTTCCTGATCGGCTTCGTCCTCGCGGCGGCCGTCGACACCGCGGGCCTGATCCCCGACTCCTGGCACCCGGCGCTGTCCACGGTCGGCACCTTCCTGATCACGACGGCCCTGGCCGGCATCGGCCTGTCGCTGCGGTTCGCCGACATGCGCAAGGCCGGCGCCCGACCGCTGCTGCTGGGCGGCATCCTCTGGATCGCCGTCGCCGCCAGCAGCCTCGGTCTCCAAGCACTCACCGGCCTGTAGGAATCGCCGCCACAGCCTCGATTTCCACGGCGAACTGCGGCGCGGCCAGCTGTGTCACGACCATCAACGAGTGCGCCGGGAAGTCCCCGCCCGGGTACCACTGCGCGAAGATCTCCGACCGCGCCGCCCGGCTCCCGTCCAGGTGCTCGACGCCGGCGATCAGCGACAGGAACTTGACGACGTGCTCGGGCCCGCCGCCGGCCGCCGCGAGCAGCTCCCGGATGTTGGCAAGTGCCTGCCGCGTCTGGCTTTCCGCGTCCGGACCGGCCAGTGTGCCGTCGGGCGACAGGCCGAGCTGGCCGGACACGAACACCAGCTCGTGCCCGGCCGGCACGGCGGCCAAGTGGCTGTACTGCCCGGCAGGCGCGGCGACCGACGGCGGATTCCAACGACGGATCATGCCCGGAGCCTAATCCCACAGCTCCAACGACCGCGCCCCCACCAACGCCCCGATGCGCCCCAACGCCGATTCCACAGGCATCGGATCCAGTCGCCGGCCGTCCCGCAGCCGCAGCGCAATCTCCTCGTTGGCCACTTCCTTCGGACCGATCACCGCCTGGTACGGCGCCAGCCGCGACTCCCGGATCCGCGCACCCAGGGAACCCCGTTCCACGCCAACGACTTCGGCCCGCAACCCGAGATCCATGCACCGAGCGGCAACAACAGAAGCCGCCGCCCACTCCTCATCCGACACCGGCAACACAACAACCTGGACGGGCGCGAACCAAGCCGGGAATGCACCGCCATGCACCTCGATCAGGTGCGCCACAACACGTTCCATGCTGCCGATCAGACTTCGGTGCACCATCACGGGCCGGTGCCGAGCCGAATCGGCCCCGATGTAGCTGAGGTCGAACTGGGCGGGTTGATGGAAATCGACCTGGACGGTGGAGATGCTGGACTCCCGCTCGGCGCTGTCGGCGATCTGGATGTCGATCTTCGGCCCGTAGAAGGCGGCCTCGCCCGGGGCCTCCTCGTGCTCGATGCCGGACAGCACCTCCCGCAACAACGCCTCGGATCGTTGCCACATCGAGGGATTGTCGACGTACTTGCCGCCGTCGCCCCGCAGGGACAGCCGATACCGCACGGGCTTGATGCCGAGATCATGGTGCGCTCGCTGGATGAGCTCCAACGCCGCCCGCGCCTCGCCCAGAACCTGGTCGGGGGTACAGAAAACGTGGGCGTCGTTGAGCTGGATGGACCGCACCCGCGACAGGCCACCGAGCACGCCGGACAGTTCGGCCCGGTACATGCCGCCGATTTCGGCCATGCGCAAGGGAAGTTCGCGGTAGCTGTGGGCCCGCGAGCGATAGATCAGGGCGTGGTGCGGGCACAGGCTGGGGCGCAACAACATCTGCTCGCCGCCGACGTCCATCGGTGGGAACATGTCGTGGTTGTAGTGCGACCAGTGCCCGGACTGCTCGAACAACGCGCGTTTGCCCAACACCGGCGAGTAGACGTGCTGGTAGCCGGCCCGGCGTTCCAGGTCCCGCACGTACTCCTCCAGCACGTGGCGGATCGCCGCGCCGGCCGGCAGCCAGTACGGCAAACCGGCGCCCATCAACGGATCGGTGTCGAACAGGCCGAGCTCGCGGCCGAGCTTGCGGTGGTCATGCATGGCGGTCTCCTCGAAGAACGGGGGAGCAGGTGACCGCAAAGCAAAAGCCCCGGGGCACCGGCCCCGGGGCTTTCGCTGGAATACGTGGATCAGCGCGCCGGGACTGTGTCCGGCGTCGTCGTGACGTTGGCGCGCTGCATGTCAATCACAGTAGCACGTCGGAAGCACGACCGCGGCGGCACTTCCGCCCCGCCGCGAGGGCTCGCCGGCCGCGATGACCCGGCCGTTGGGCTTGAACTCGATGCCGGAGGCCACACCGATGGTCGGCGCGATCTTGATGGTCGGATCCAGCGGCGACGTGTCGCTGATCGCGAAGGTCTGACCCAGGGCCTGCAGTCCGGCCGTGGTCGGCAGGGCGATGAACGCCGGCTCGGCGGTGGAGGTCGCCGTGTTGCGCTGCGTGGCCCGCGGCGCGGCGATGGCGTCCTCCAGGTTCATGCCGAAGTCGATCCGGTTGAGCAGGATCTGCAGCACGGTGGTGATGATCGTGGAGCCGCCGGGCGAGCCGACCGCGAGAAACGGCTTGCCGTGCTGCAGCACGATCGTCGGCGACATGCTGGACCGCGGGCGCTTGCCGGCGGCCGGCAGGTTCGGGTCGGGCGCGGTGCCCTGCGTGGGCGTGAAGTTGAAGTCGGTCAGCTCGTTGTTGAGCAGGAAACCCCGGCCCGGCACGACGATGCCGCTGCCGCCGAGCTCCTCGATGGTGTTGGTGTAGGACACCACATTGCCGAAGGCATCGGAGACCACGAAGTGGTTGGTGTGGTTCTCCTGGTCGCTGGCCGAGGCCGCCGTGCCGGTGGCGCAGGGCGTGGGCGACGCGGGGTTGCCGGGCGCGACCGGGCTCTTGCCGGCCTTGGTCGGGTCGATCAGGCAGGCGCGGCTGGCGGCGAACTGCGGCGACAACAACTGTTGCTGCGGCACGTTCACATAGCGCGAGTCGCCGATGTAGCGGCCGCGGTCGGCGAAGGCCAGCCGCGTCGCCTCCAGGTAGTGGTGCAGGGCCTGGACCGGGTCCATGTGCTTGAGGTCGAAGTTCTGCAGGATGTTCAGCGACTCGCCGATGGTGATGCCGCCGCTGGAGGACGGGGCCATGCCGTACACGTCGTAGCCGCGGTAGTTCACGTGCGTCGGCGCGGTGTCCAGCGCCTTGTACGAGCTGAGGTCCGACAGCTGCATCGGCCCGGGGATGGGGTTGAGCGTGGATCCCGGCGCCAGCGGCAGGTGCTGCACGGAGTTGACGAGGTCACGCCCGATCGAGCCGCCGTACAGCGCCCCGATGCCCTTGCGCCCGATCTCCCGGTAGGTGTCGGCCAGGTCCTTGTTGCGCATGGTGGAGCCGACCACGGGCAGCTGCCCGCCCGGCAGGTACTGCGCCGCCGAGGACGAGAACTGGGCGAACCGGGAAGCGTTCTCCCTGGTCAGTTCGCGGAAGGTGTCGTCGACGACGAAGCCGCGGTCGGCGACCTCCTCGGCCGGCCTGAGGTTGTCGGCCAGGCTGAACCGGCCCCAGCGCTGCAGCGCCCGCTGCCAGGTGGCCAGGTTGCCCGGCACGCCGACGGACAGGCCGCTGGTGACGGCGGTGGGGAAGGCGTAGGGCTTGCCGGTGGCCGGATCGACGAACATGGTCTCGCCGTCGGCGGCCGGGGTGGTCTCGCGACCGTCTATTGTGGACACCTGATGGGTGCGGGCGTCGTAGTACACGAAGAATCCGCCGCCGCCGATGCCGGCCACGTACGGATCGGTGACGCCGAGGGTCGCGGCCACCGCGACCGCGGCGTCGGCGGCGGTGCCGCCCCGGCGCAGCACGTCGATGCCGGCCTGCGTCGACTCCGGCGTGTCCGAGACGACCGCGCCGAAGTAGCCCTGTGCGACCGGGTGTTTGGCGGGTGCGGGCCGTGCCGAGCCCGGCGTCGCGCCGGCCACGAGGGTGAGGCCGGCCATGAGCCCTACCGACAGTACCGAGCTGACGCTTCGGCGTAGTCGCATGGCGATCCCTTCCGCTCTACCAACAGATCTCCATGTTTCTACTCGCACACAGAGCGTGCTGGCCAGGCTTGCCCGCGGGTCACGCTGCGGCAAAGTGGTGAAGGGGGTGGTCAGGAGTCCACTTCAGACGGACCTGAACAGGATCTTGGCGAAGTGGTCGGGTCGTTCCAGGTTGACCACGTGCCCGGCGTCGGCCAGCTTGACGACCTCGACCTGACGGGCGTCAGCGGCGATGCGCTCGACCACGGCGACGATGTCGGTGGAGTCGAAATCGCCCAGCACCACGGTGATCGGCATGGCCAGCTCGCCGAGCCGGTCGATCGCGCCCACCTCGGCCGGCGGGAACCGCCACCCCAAGCCGTGCCGGGTGACGGTGTCGGTCTTGATCTGCCGGCAGAGCGCCCGCACGTCGGGGTCGACCTGCTCCGGCGTGCGCAGCGGGCCGTCGACCCACATCCGCAGCAGTGGGTCGACGATGCCCTCGGCGTCCGTCGCGGTCAGCATGCGGGCCTGCTGGTCGAGAATGAACGGGTCGTGGAACGCCATGCCGCTGACCCCGGGCGCGTTCAGCATGAGCCGCTCGACCCGATCGGGCCAGGTCAGCGCGAAGTCGACGGCCGTCCGTGCGCCCAACGACGTCCCGACCAGGCTGGCCCGCTCGATGCCGAGGCCGTCCAGCAGCAGTCGAAGGTCGTCCGGGTTGGAGTACGGCTCGGTAGCTGTGGAGGACAGGCCGTGGTTGCGCGCGTCGTAACGGATGGCGGTGTGCTCAACCGTTAGCAGCTCGAACTCGCGGTCCCAGACCCGCGAGCTGAGCCCGCCGCCGTGCAGCAGCACGACTGCGCGCCCGGCCCCCGCGACCTCGTAGTGGAGTTCCCCGCCGTCGACTGTGATCCGCCCCTGAGTCACCGGATCAGGGTAGCGGTGGAACCGGTTCCCGATCGGGCTGAACCTCTGCGTGTCCGGCCGCGTACCCACTGCTGAACCGCAACCGGAGAAGGGCGCAGAGAGTGGACCGGGCCGCGAGTACCTCGTTCGACCGCGTGATGAGCGCGAGCACCGCGCTCGTGGTGTCCGCGATCGCCGGCGTGGTGCTGGGCATGGCGTTCGTCAAGATGCCCCAGCCGATGACCGCGGACTTCCAGGGCCAGCAGGCTCCCGTGCAGACCACGACCACCACCTTCCCGGTGGCGCCGGCGCCGGTGACCAGCACCAGCACCAGCACCAGCCGGCCGCCGCGGCCGTCGTCGTCGTCGACCACGACGACAACCACCACCACCACGACCACCACCACGCCGTCGACGACCACGACGACGACCCGGCCGACGAAGACGTCCAAGCCGAAGCCCCCGAAGCCGACCACCACCGGGCCGTCCAGCACCACCACGACGACCGGCGACGGCGGCCTACTCGGCCCCATCCTCGGCTGAGGGCTTGAACCGCTCCCAGGCCGACTGCCTGGTCATGCTCAGCTTCTCGCCGATGCGCACCCAGGTCACGCCGCGTCGCCGCAGCTCGCCGACCCAGCCGTCCAGGCCGGCCTCGACCTGGGCCATGGTGCCGGCGATGCGGGGGAGCTTCTCCAGCATCTGCTCGTCGGTCATCTCGGCCCATTCCGGCACGCGGCCGTTCGACTTCTCCTCGGTGATGATCTTCACGCAGAGGTCGACGCAGCCGTCGCAGATGTAGACGCCGGGGCCGGCGACCAGCTTCTCGACGTGTTCCTCGTCCTTCGTGCAGAACGAACAGCTCAGCACGGTGTCCTCCCTTGTCAGGTTGTGCCTGACACGGTAGACCACCGTCGGGCGGTTTGTCAGGTGGGGCCTGACAGATTTCTCAGACGAGTTGAGGCCGCGCGTGCTGGACCCGGAGCAGGTCGGCCACGACCATGTCGGCGATCAGCTGCTGCTCGTCGTCCAGGCCGGCCGGCGGCTCCGGCGCCTCGCCCCCGTTGACCAGCACGCGAGCCGCGTCGGCGGTGAAATCGGCCAGTGCCGGCGCGGTGCTGCCGAGTCGGAACAGGGCCAGCGAGGACGCCGCCAGGCCCCGCAGGCCCTCGCCGGCCTCCTCCAGGGCCTCCTGCTGGTCGGCCGCCGGGGCCTTGCTGCCGGGCTCCGGCGCGACCAGGTTCTGGTGTGCCCGCGCGGCGTCACGGAAGCGGACGCCGATCGCGCGGCCGAGCACCTCGTCGCCACGCAGCAGGCCGGCGACCATGCGGAGCAGGCGCTGGAGCTCGGCGGTGGCGTCGGCGAACCGCGCGCTCAGCGGCGGGCGCGGCACGCCCGGCACCGCGAGGAAGCCGAAGAGCAGGCCGATCGCCACCGCCCCGGCCATCAGCAGCACGTACTCGATCAGCGTGGAGACGGGGTCGAGGTGGCGGCTGGAGGCGTTGAGGCCGACGCTGAGGAACACCATGCAGCCGTTGAACAGCATCGGCAGCGTCTGCATGAACGGGAAGCCGATCAGCAGCGCCACCAGGGCGATCGGCATCAGCGCCGACTGCGGCAGCAGCCACAGCACCAGCGCCAGCACCGCCGCGCCGGCCAGCGCGCCGCCGACCCGTTGCCACGCCTTGGCGAGCGTGTCACGCCACTCCGGCTGCATGATCGCGAACGTCGTCATCAGGAAGCTCACGGTCAGCGGGTCGCCCGGGCGGAACGCGGCGATCGTCAGGGCGATGGCCATGCCGATGGCGCACCGGATCGCATGCCGCAGCTGGGCACTTCGCCACGAGAACGTGCCCGCCACCTCGCGCCGCAGCGCCTGTTCGATGAAGTGCCGGGGAAAGTTCGACGTGGACCGGTCTCGGGTGGTGACAGCGTCGTGCACGGTGTCGAGCAGCCGCCACAGGTCGTCGAGGAGACGCTCGGTCGCACCGGGCAGGGTTACCTTGGGGGACTTGCGTTCCACCGGCGGCAGACCGTCCGGAGTGGACTTCGCCTTGACCGCCTCGGCCAGCGTCGCCATCTGGTCCTCGGCCGCCTGGATCACCTCGGCCAGCGCTTCGGCCTGCTCGGGCGGCAGCGCCTGCTGGCGTCCTTTGAGGACACCCATGGTCGCCCGGAACCGGGCCCCCGCGCCAAGAACGCGGGACTGCCACACCCTCGGACGGTCGGCCAGCCACACCCGAGCCGCCCGTTCCGCCGTGCCCGTGCCTCCGATCAGGGCGCCGGCCAGCGCCACCCGCGTCGGCTTGTCCGGGTCGCCGGCGCTCATGAGCGTGCGCAGGATGATCACCACGCCGACGGCGATGGCCGGTGCGGCCACGATCTGCCACAGGCTTTCGCTGCCGGTGAGCTGGTAGCCGTAACCGAAGACCGAGGCCATGCCCAGGCCGAGGCCGACCGTCACGAAGCGGGTGCCGAACACCGGCAGCAGGGACGCGATGAACACGATGACCACCAGCGCCGCGATGGCCGCGATGAGCGACACCTCGCCCAGCAGCCTCGGCAGCGCGCCGCCGATGATCACCGCCGGGGCGAACGCCGCCAGCAGCTTGAGGTCTGCTCGCAGCGGCCCGCCGTTGGCGGCGATGAAGCAGAACAGCGCCGTCAGTCCGGCCAGGATCGTCACGTTGCCCAGGCCGAGCGCGGCCCCGACGCCGGCCGCGCTGCCCACCACGATGACGATCACCACGAGCATGGTCGCGCCCTGTGCCAGTGCCTTCACGTGGGGAATCTAGCGGGGCCGGCGGGTGGCGCCGCACGTGAGTGGCTCATTTCGCGTTCACCGCCACCTGAGCCACTCACGTGCGGGGTGGGGCACGTGAGTGGCTCAGGTGTGCCCGGGGCGAAAGTGAGCCACTCACGTGCGTGGGGGATCAGTTGGTGGCGAGCCAGGTGTTGCTGAACTGGGTGCCGCCGCTGATGGCGGAGGTGGTGTCGATGTTGCGGCCGTGGCGGGCCATGGTGATCGCCTGCGGGCCGGCGTTGGACAGGGGGCGGCCGTTGATGCTGACGTTGGTGTAGGTGACCGTGCCGAAGTTGGCCAGCGGCGAGGGGCCGTTGGAGTAGATCGGGGTCTCGGTGATCACCTCGGCCGACACGTCGCCGGCGCCGGAGCAGGCGCGCTTGTTGGGCTGCTCGGTCCAGCCCTGGGTCGCGTCGCGCAGGTAGAGGCTATAGGTGCCGTTGCCGTTGTCCGTGACGGTGGAGCTGATCTTGTCGCCCGGCTGGACGGTGTGGCCGTAGTCGATGATGTTGTAGCAGGGGTAGGTCTCCCACCAGCCGGTGTGGATGGCTTTTCCGTTGCGGCACAACACGTGAGTGCCGGTCTGCTCGACATTGTCGTTGCCGTCGCCGTCGAGGCCGACCCAGAACACGACCTCGCCGCCGGTGCGGCAGTCGACGTTGGGTTCGGTCCAGCTGGCGGAGACGCTGCTGTAGTCGCCGGAGTGGGCCGAGTAGCCGCTCCAGTGGTCGTTGGTGCGGGTCGCCGCCCAAGAGCCGTCGACACTGCCGTCGATGTGGCCGGCCGGGGCGCCCATCGGGGCGGCGGCTTGCGTGGGGGCGAGCAGGGACGTGCCGAGTAGCAACGCGATCAGGGGTGCGCGCATGGCAGGGAACTCTCCGTCCGTGGAGAAATGCAGGGGTCTCGGACGGTAAAGCGGCGGATCGAATCAGGACAAGCGGGGCTCCCGCATTGCGAGAAACAGTGTTTCGGGTGCTCGCGAACTCTGTTTGAAACTGTTAGTCCCATTCCCAGCGCAGGCCGTGGATGCCCGCCTCGACGTCGAACAACGCCAGGTGGGCGTGGGGTGCGCCGCCGAGCATGAGCTCACGGACGTCGCGCCGGGCGTTCTCGATGGTGGGCCGCGTCGTGGCGTGACAACGCACGGGCATGGCCGTGGGGTGGAATTCAATCTCCAGCAGATAACTGCGCATCGAGTACGGCAGCCGCCGGTCGTAGTCGGTCATCGGCGCGGGTTCTCCGCTGTGGTGGAGCGCGCATTCGATGACGGCGGTGTCGCCGCGGTCGAGGATGCGGTCCAGCATGACCTCGGCGACGAGGAAGCCGGCGGCCTCGTCCGTGCGGACCCGTCCCGGCCAGCCGCCCCGGACCACGGTCAGCTTCGGCGTGCGGCCCAGCTCGCGGCCCTGGAAGATCACCAGCGCCCGGTCGACCCGATCCCGTTGCGCGCGAAGGACTTCGGTGATCGTCAGTCGGTTCGGGCGGCGGTGTTCGTCCAGTTGGAACCGGTCGTGCACCGACAGCAGACACAGCCGTTCCTCATCCAGCACGCCCAGTTGCGCCATCACACGGTCGAGCCGGTGCGCCTCGCTCCACAGCCGGCCGCGGTCGATGCTGACCGGCACGTGCGTTCGCCGCGGACCGCGCGGCCGTGGCGGGGCCAACAGCGCCGTCAGCGATCCCTGTGGTGTGTCGAGGATGTCCTCCAGCAGCTTCACGGCCTTGATCGACTCCGCCCGCTCGGGCTGGCTGCGGCCGCGGCTCCAGTACGACAGCGTCACCGAGCTGACCACCACGCCCCGGGCGGTCAGTTGCCGCTGGACCTGCTCCAAGGTCATGCCCCGCACCCGGATCGCCGTCCGCAGCCCGTGCGCGAACGATCCCGACTCCAGCGCGGCGGCCAGCTGGCGTTCCATCCGCCGAACGGTAGAGCCCCACAGCGGCCCCCGACCAGGGCTGGAAGTCGGTCAGAAGTGGATGGCGATGCCGAACGCCGCCCGCAGCCGGGCCATGTCGTGCCGGTCGCGGTCGGCCGGCTCGTAGCCCTGATGGAAGTACACCTGCTGCTCGGCCGACAGGCATGGCACCGTGACGCCGCCGATCGTGCCCGTGACGAAACACGAGGCCGGGTAGCGGAACGGCCGGCCGGGATCGAGCGACGCCTGCACCGCCGACCCGTCCGGCCCGAAGACCAGCGGGTGCAGGTCGATCTCCCGCTGCCGCGGGTCCGTGACGACGAACCGCACCGGCCGCCAGTCCAGGGTCTCGGTGAAATCGGCCAGGGCGGCGACGACCGCCGACTCCTGCTCCTCGCGGTGGAGCAGGTCGAGGTCGCGGTGTTCGCGCGTCTGCTCGCCGATGAGGGCGTCGATGCCCCAGCCGCCAGCGACCCAGACGTTGAACTCACGCAGCAGCCCCAGAATCTCCAGCACGTCCTCGGCTGTCAGCACGATTTTCAGGCTAGCGACGGGGCAAACCGGTTTACCTCCAGGTCGTCGAGGGTGGCGGAGTGGACCGACAGCACGGGCACGGTGGTGGCCAGTGCGGCGAGGTGGCCGACCGGGGCGGGGAGGTCGCGCAGGTGCACGGCGGCGGAAGGCCACCGCGGGATGGCGGTGGCGACGGTGGGGCCGCTGACGTCGAGGTGCTTGGGCGGGGCGCGGAGACCGAGGCCGGTGAGCTTCATGGCAGCCTCCTTGCGGGTCCAGGCCGACACCAGCCACGGGGCGCGGTCGGGTTCGGCTATGGCGTCGAAGTGCCGGCGTTCGTCGGTGGTCAGGCAGGCGCGGGCGAGGCCGGCGGGATCGGGGGCGGCGCGGAGGTCCTCGATGTCCACGCCGACGAGCCCGCCGTCGGTGACGGCCATGATCACCCAGTGCTCGGTGTGGGAGACGGAGTAGTCGATGGCAGCGTCGCGGAAGCGGGGCCGGCCGTGACGGGCGCCGGTGTCGCAATGGGTGCAGGTGCGGTCGGTGACGATGTCGCCGGGCGGGATTCCGAGGTAGTGGGAGCCGACAAGTCGTTGCGTGGCACGGGAAGTCACGAAGGTGTCGCCGGCGGGGGTGCTGGCGAGCTTGGCCGCGCGCAGGCGCTCCTCGGCATCGAGCATGGCGAGCCAGCCGGCGCGGGGGCGCACCGGCACGAGCCAGACGTGGACCTCGCCGAGGTTCACGGCGCCGGCACCGGGAGGAGCTGCTCGACCGCCGCCGCCAGCTGCCGATCCTCGTCGTCGATCTGCACGTCCGGCTGCACGCCGCGGTTCTCCAGGATCTGGCCGTCGAGCACGTAGCGGAACTCGGGCTGGGTGGTGACGGTGCCGTCGACGAGGCCGTGTCGAGGCCAGGTGGCGATCACGCCGCCCCAGGTTCGCCGGCCGACGATCGGGCCGAGGCCGAGCGACCGGAAGCCCTGGGCGAAGATCTCGCCGTTGGACCCCGTGTGCTCGTTGACCAGCAACGCCATCGGCCCGCGCGGGGCCTCTCCCGGGTACGGCGTGGTCGAGCTCCAGCGGCCGGTCTCGGTGCCGAAACGCCGGCGGGTCAAGCGATCCAGCAGCAGCGGCGCGATCTGGCCGCCGCCGTTGAACCGGACGTCCACGATCAGCCCCTCGCAGTCGAGCTCGGTCAGGAAGCCCCGCACGAACTCGGCGTAGCCGCCGGCGTTCATGTCGGGCACGTGCACGTAGCCGAGCCGCCCGCCGGACAGTTCTTTGACGGCAGCGCGGTTGGCCGACACCCAGTCCCGGTAGCGGGCGGCCGACTCATCGGCTAACGCCGTCACCGTTACATCACGGCTGACGCCGTCGCGGACCAGCGTCAGCTCGACCTGGCGATCAGCCTGGCCGACCAGTAGTTCGCCGGGGCTCGACACGGGCCGGCCGTTGATCGCCACCAGCTGGTCGCCGGTACGGATGTCGGCGCCGAGGCGGTTGCACGGCGAGGTCAGGCGCGGGTTCCACGGGTCGCCGCGCAGTATGTTGCCGATGCGCCAACCGGAATCCCAGTCCACACCGAGAAAACCCTGGCCGTGCTGGGGAGTCGGCCGGTACTCGCCGCCCCGCTCGTACGTGTGCGAGGTGCCGAGTTCGGCCTGGAGCTCCCACAACAGGTCCGACAGCTCGGCCCGGGTGCCGACGCGGGGCAGCAGCTTGGCGTACCGGTCATGCATGGCGTCCCAGTCGACACCGTTCATCGCCGCGTCCCAGAATCCCTCGCGCTGAAGGCGCCAGGTCTCCCGGAACATCTGCCGCCACTCGGATTCCGGCTGCACGGCCACCTTGAGCCGGGCCAGGTCGATCTCGTCGGACTCGTCCTCGTCGGCGATGTCCTCGACCTTCACCGTGCGAAGGCTCGAAGAATGCCGGTACAGGACCGTTTCCCCGGAGACGCACAGCTCGTCGACGGGGCTGAGCACCTCCTCCTCGACCTCGCCGGTGACCAGGTCGACCAGCGTGACGACGCCGTCCGGGGTGGCGTCGGGCTCGGCGACGTCCGGCGCGGCCAGGGGAACGGAGTGCAGCAGCACCTTGCCCGGCAGGCCGATGATCTTCAGGTACCGCCCCTCGGGCACGGGCAGTGGCAGCACGCGCCGGTCGATGCCGCCGAAGTCGATCTCGACCTCGGCGACGGGGTCGGGGGTGCTGTGCTCGAAGGGCGGGGGCTCCTCCGAGCACAGCGTGATCAGGTAGGGCCGCCCCGCGTAGGGGAAGCCCAGATCGAACTGCACCTGGTCGTGATCGACGACCAGGTCCCGCTGCCCGACGAAGTACAGGTACCGGCCGCCGGGGTCGAAGGCGGGCCGGGAGTCACGCAGCACCGGTTCGGTGGCCTGGAAGGTGTGGCCCGACGCCGGCTCCGCCACCTTGATCGCCGAGCGCCGGGACGACAGGGGATAGGTGTAGGCCAGCCAGCGGCCGTCGGGCGACCAGGCCAGGTCCTCGATCCGTTCGTGTGGGCTGTGGTCGAGGAGCCGACAACATCCGTTGTCAACGACCCACAGCTGCTGCCGGTTGGTGGCGAACGCGACCCGGTCGCCATGAGTGGCGAGCTCGGTGATCGTGCCGACGGATCCGGTGGGAACGGTCGTCTCCTCCGGCCCGAGGAAGACCAGCCGCTCCTCCGGCTCGGCGTCGCCGGCCACGGCCACCAGGCGGCCGTCGGACAACCAGTCCAGCAGCCGGTACCGCACGCCGTCGGCGTTGCCGCGCTGGCACACCGGTCCGCTCACCGGGTTCATGGTGAACGCCTTGCCGCGCACGGTCAGGGCCACCGACTTGCCGTCCGGGCCGAGCCGGGCGTCCTCAAGGTGGTCGGCGGCGGACACGATCCGCCGGGCGCACTGTGACCGCGAGCCGGCCACCTCCACCGGAAGGTGCTCGTCCAGCAGGAAGAGCTCGGCGCCGGCGTGGTGGACCAGCCGCCGGCCGTCGGACGAGAGGTTGCGGGCGTAGTACTCCCGGTGCTCGGTGTGCCGGTGCAGGTCGGCGCCGTCGGGACGGCACGAGTACACATTGCCGACGCCTTCGTGGTCGCTGATGAAGAAGATCCGGTCGCCGACCCAGCACGGGTTGGCCAGGTTCCCCGGCAGCGACAGCAGCGGCGTCAGCGGACCATCCACTGTGGACGCCGTCCACAGCTCGCCGGCCAGCCCGCCGCGATAACGCTTCCAGCGCGCGGGATCCGCGGTGTTGCGGCCGATGACCACTCGCCCATCGGGCCCAAATGCGATGGCGTCGGCCAGGCCGGGCCGCAGCAGGCGGGGGAGTCCGCCGTCGGGGGACACCGCGAACAGCCGGAAGCCGAAACCGGCCGGCTGCTCGGCCGTCGAGGCGTAGATGATCTCGCCGGTCGACGGGTGCCAGCCCACGGTTGCGCACCGCGCGGCCTGGTAGGTCAGCCGGCGCGAAGGCCCGCCGGTGGCGGGCATGACGTACAGCTCGGACGGCCCGTCGTCGGAGCCGACGAACGCCACCAGCGAACCGTCCGGCGACAGCCGTGGCCGGCTGGCCTCCGAGACGCCGGCGGTCAGCCGCCGCGCGCTTCCGCCAGTGACCGGCACCGACCACAGGTCGTCCTCGCACGCGAAGACGACCGTGTCGCCGGCGATGGTCGGCCAGCGCATGTATCCGGGCAGATATCCGGTCACGACAACCCCTGCACTCCCGCACGAACCCGGTCCGCGATCTCCTGCCGCCGCGCCTGTTCCCGCAGCTTGCGGTTCCGCACGTCGTCCCGCGTAACCGTCCAGTAGCACGCCGTGCGCCACTGGCCGACGGTGTAGGAGTCGTACTCGGCACGGATCTGCGCGTTGGCCTCCAGCTCGTCGGCCGACAGCATCATCGTGTTGTGCGACAGCACCTGGTTGATGATCACGTCCATGTGCAGCTGCTCGCGCAGGTACTCGTGCGCGGCCTCGACCGCCTTGAAGCCGAATCCGCTGCGGTAGCGGGGAAGCACCGCGAACGACAGCTCACAGGCCTGGCTGCGCCAGTCGATGGAGGTGATCCACGAGAAGCCGACCACCTGCCCCTTCGACCCGCACATGGTGAACAGCCGCTTGGTGTCGTGCTGCTCGGAGATGGTCCGCGCCATGCCCTCGGCCAGCGCGCGGTCGTCGGCCGACATCGCGAAGTCGTTCAGGTTGGTCTGGTACTTGTTCTCCCGCAACAACTCCGTGCGAACCGGGATGTCCGCCTCGGTGAAGTGCCGGACCGTCATGAACGGCACGTGTCCGCCCTCCCCACGTAGACCAGGACATCCTGCCAGTCGTAGTTCTGCCACCGGTGCCGCGGCAGCACCCCCACCTGCTCGAACCCGCACGCCGCGAACCCCTGCGCGGCCTCGACGCCGTCCGGCCCCATCGCCACGAACGTGGTGCAGCGCTGGTAGGTGGCCAGGAACTCCAGCAGCGCCCGCAGCGGCTCCGGGTCGGCCGAGGTGCTGGCGACGTAGGCCTGGCGCGGCTGGTCGGCGTTGGGGGCGAAGCCGACCAGGGTCTCGCCGGCGCTGAACAGCTGGGCCTGCAACGACTCCAGCTCCTGGGTCAGCAGGGAGTCGTTCTGGGTCACGGGATCGAGGCCGAGAAAGCCTCGCGCGCAGGCGCCGGACGCCCGCAGCTCGGCCACCGCCACCGCGGGATCGAGGCGTTGGATCTCAGTCATTGCGCACAGCTCCCCAGATCTCCCGGTCGACCGGCCGGCCGTCCAGCCACGTGCCCTCCGGCACGACCGCCTCGCGCTGGAACCCGACATCGGCCAGCACGTCGGTCGGCGCGCCAAGGGCCGGCGTCACCCAGCCGTAGATCCGGCTCAGGTTCAGGGTCAGAAACCCGTGCAGCACAACGGTCTTCAACACTACGTCCAGTCCGACGACGCTGTTGAGGCCGAGCTCGACCCGGGCGCGGCGGTGGACCCAGTCCAACGAGGTGAACCGCACGAAGCCGATGCCGGGGGCGACGCACAGCTCCTGGCTGGGATCGGCCGGCGGGGCGACGGTGGTCGGCGGGGCCAGCGGCGGCCAGTCGGCGACGGGCAGCCCGAGCAGCTCGCCGGGCAGCCACGGGCCGGACAGCAGGTCGGCGTCGCCGGAGCGGTATCCACGCAGTCTCATGAGATGGGCTCCCAGATCTGGGCGAAGGACACGTACCCGTAGCGCTGGCCCTCGTGCACGCTGACGGCGCCGAGCGTGCCCTCCTCGCGCAGGCCGGCGGCGCGGGCGAAGGCGAGGCCGCGGGAGTCGAACTCGTCGAAACGCAGGGCCAGGCGCACGACCTCGCGCCGCCATCGGTTGGCCCGCGACAGCTCCGCGAAGGCGGACTGCCACCACTCCAGCGTCGCCGAGGCCCGAAGCCGCAGCTGCATGCTGTAGTGGCAGGCGTTGTTCGCCTCGGACTCGACGGCGTACAGGCCGACGACCTCGCCGTTGGCCAGCAGCACGTGGGTGTCCTCGTCCAGCAGCGACAGGATCTCCCACTCCGGCCGGGTGTCCGGGTCGCCGGTGCGGAAGAAGAAGTCCGGTTCGGTGAACAGCGCCAGCACGGCGTCCCGGTCGGCGTCCGCGTAGGGCCGGCTCGACCAGCGCGGCAGCTCAGTTGTCGTCATGGCCCGTCCCGATGGTGAGGCGTTGGATGGTGCTGGTGCCGTCCATGAACTCGAAGGCGTGCACGTCCCGGCACCACTTCTCCAGCAGCGGATGCTCAAGCAGCGCACCGGGTTCGAGCGCCGAGGAGGCCCAGCGCGCGGTCTCCACGGCCAGGTTCGTCGCGTGCAGCTTGCCGATCGACGGGGCGCGGCGGTCGTCGGGGTCGTTGTCCACGTCGTCCGCGCAGTCGAGCAGCAGTTCCCGGGCCGCTTCGAGTCGGGTCGTCATCAGCGTCTTCCACTGTGGACGGAGCGCGTGCACGTAGTCGCTGATGGCCAGGGCGACCCCGAGAGCCTGGGCGCCGATCTGCAACCGCATCACGTTGAACGTACGGGCGATGCCCCACAGCCCGCGCCGCGAGGCCGGCAGGTGCGCGCCCAGCAACGCCTCGCGCCCGACCTCGATACCGTCGAAGTTCATCTCGCCCAGGGCGGCCCCACGCAGGCCGAACATCGTCAGCGCGCGGCCGGTGTAGCCGGGGCTGGGGTTGCGCACGACCACCGCGCGGATCGACAGCGGGGTCGGGCCCGTGCGGGCGAAAACGACGCCGATGCCGCCGCGCGCCGCGTTGGCCACGTACTTCTTCGCGCCGTGCAGGCGAAAGTCCTTGTCCAGCAAGGTCTTCATGGCAGTGGCGTCGCTGCCGCACTCGGGCTCGGTCATGCCGAAGAACGTCCATGGCCGCTCGTCGGCCAGGACACGGTAGAACGCCTCCTGCTGCGACGGGCTGCCCAGCGCGTCGACGGCCAAGCCGGCGAGCGAAGGGGCGCGGCAGATGTTGAGCACGCCGGCGTCGCCACGCGAGAGCTCGATGTTGGCGGCCGTGCGCGCGAGGCAGGTCTCCGTGTACAGCTCGGCGCATTTGGGCAGGTCGGAGTCCCGGTACTGCGGGGGCGTGGCGATGTCGCGGATGACGTCCAGCGCGGGGATGTCCGGCACCGCGCCGGCGTCGACGGCCATCGCGTGCGGGCGCAGCTCGGCCGCCAGCTCGGCGGCAAGGCCCTGGAGTTCGTCGAACGAAGTCATGAGGCACCGACCCAGCAGTTCGCGGTGAGCCGGGACAGGTGCACACCGAACATCGCGCCATCGTCGACGAACCCGCTGGCCCCCAGCAGCTTCGCCAACTCCCAGTCCACTGTGGTCAGTCGCTCGTGCACGTCCCGGACGGCGTCGGGGCAATCGCCGGCGACCGCCAGCGTGCGGCGGGCGGCCTCGGTCGCCACGTGCGCGTCGGCCAGGGCGCCCTGCACGAGCTGCTTGCCGATGGTCGGCTCACCGCCAACCGTGCGCCCGGACAGGTGCGTAACGGCCCGCACGGCCAGCCTGCGGGTCAGCCCGAGTCGGACGCCGGCCAGCCGTGCGGCGACGGCAGTCAGTTCCGGGCTCGCCTGAGGCTCCGTGCGCACAAAGCTGACGCCCTGTTCGGAACGCAGCACAATGGCGCCCTCGGGCACCGAAGTAGAAGGCACCGCGGCCACCCGGCCGGGTGCGTTGTCCAGTCCCGCGCCGGTGAGTGCGAGGCCCGTGGAAAGGCCGTCGTCGTGGCCGGCCCGTTCGCATTCCGCGATGGTGTGGCGCATCGAATACCTCCGGACGCGAGTATTCGGGGGAATGCGCCGGAGACGAACCGGCGCATTCCCCCGGAAAGAGAGGCGAGATCGGCGGTGCGACGAGCGGGATTTTCAACCCGCCGCACCGCCGCACATCACGACTGCTTCACGCTCTGCTTCACGGACTGCTTGACCGACTGCTTCACGCTCTGCTTGACCGACCGCTTGACGGACTGCTTCACCGACTGCTTGACGGACTGCTTCACGCTCTGCTTGACGGACTGCTTGACCGCGGCCTTGGTGTTCGGCATCGTGTACACGCCTCATTCCTTGGTGTTTTATGTGATGTCCCCGCCTTTGCCTCGGTGCTGCTCCGGCGGGGCTCCAAAAGATTCGCCTGTCGGACCGGTCGGTGTCAATGGATTGTGCTGACAGCTATTTCCCGGAAACTACATGACACCGCGGAACACTGCCGCGGCGCGAATTTTGGGCTCACTATCTGGCTATCGGACGTGAGGAGGTCACGATGGTCGCGAAGAGCGCGGACCTGGGTTGGGGGCAGCGGCACCACGTGCTGCACTACCTCCAGACGCCGGCCGACGCCCGGCACGACATGCACATCGCGATCAACCACCCCGTGCCCGAGGGCACGACCGTCGCCCACGTGCGGTCCGCGCTGACGTATCTGGTGCGCCGCCACGAAATCCTGCGCACGGTCTACGACCTGCTCGCACGGCCGTGGCCGCAACAGGTTGTGCAGCCGCCGGCCGCGCCGGCCGTGCACGTGGCGGGGGACAAGCCGGCGGAGCTGATCAAGCGCCTGACCGAGGAACCGTTCGACATCACCAGGGAATGGCCGATCCGCGCCGGCGTGATCGCCGACGGCGACACCGTGCGCCGGCTGCACCTGGTCTTCAACCACCTGTCGCTGGACGACGTCAGCCTGGGCACGCTCACCGCGGAACTGGATGTGGTGCTGGCCGCGCGGATCGCGCGCCGCCCGATTCAGCTGCCGCCGGTCGTGCACCAGCCGGCCGACCTGGCCCGCCACGAAGCCACCTTGGACCCGGGGAAGTCGCTCGACCACTGGCGCCGCACGGCCGCGAGCCTGCCGAAGGACATCTACGCCGGCCGCCGCACCGGGGCCGAAGGCTCGTTCGCCGCTTCCTTCACGGTGCCGTCGCTGCTGGCCACGGCCCGGACGATCGCCAGCGAGCACAAGGTATGGCCGTCGGCGGTGCACCTCGCCGCGTACGCGATCACTGTCGCCGCCTATACGGGCGAGCCGCGGGTCGCCTTCCGGATGTACACCAGCCAGCGGGAATCCAGCGGCTACGAGAACGTGCTGGGCTGCGCCTCCTACCCGACGCTGGTGGTGATCGACACCGCCGGGTCCTTCGCCGAGGTGCTCAAGGCCGCCGCCGCCCGGGTCGAGGAGGCCATGGCCTACGCGCACGTCCCGTACGACCTGGTCATCGAGCTGGTGGCCCAGGCCGGCGAACCTCGCGTGGAGTCGGAGCTGAACTTCCTGAACTACGCGCCGAGATCCTGCCGCGCCAGGCGTGATCGCTTCGTCTGGAACGCGGAACCGGTCAGCTGGGCCAAGTCCGGGGCCGACACCTACTTCCGGGTCTACGAGTGGTGCGACGGCACGACGCTGGCGTTGCAGGCCATGGCCGACGTGATGGGCCGTGAGGACGTGGAGCGCTTCCTGCGTGGCTACGCCGACCTGCTCCGGACCGGCGTGGCGCCGACGTTCTCGGACCGGCCGACAACAAGTGTTGTCGCCGAGGTGGCCGTCCGTTCCGCCCCGGGGGCGCAACGGGCGCTGGTCGAGGCCGTAACCGAGGCCAACGGCCTCGACCGGGTGGACCCGGCGGCCAGCTACCTGGCCGCCGGCGGCCGCGCGCTGCTGCTGCCGCGAACCGCACAGGCTTTGCGGGACAAGGGATGGGACGACGTGTCGCTCGGACGGCTCGCCAGCGCGCGCCCCCTGCGGACGATCGCCGACGAACTGAGGAGAGCGATGAATTTCGTCGAACGACTGAAGAAGGACCTGACCGGCGACGAACACGCCCGCTTCGTGTTCGTGAACAACTTCGAGGTGGAGCGCAGCTGGGCGGTCGGGGAGCCGAAGCTGCCCGGCGCCGGCATCGCCTTCGCCGGCGCGACCGTGAACCGCATGGAGGAGATGGGCGCGCTGCTGGCCGACGCCGGCGACGTGGTCGTGCTCAAGGCGGCCATGGACGACGAGTTCGCCGCCTACCTGGGCCGCCTCGGCGCCGCCGCCGGCCGCACCGTCAACGCCGAGAACAGCAACCCCGAGCTGATGGTCACCGAGGACGCGCTGAACTCCCCGCTGCTGCTGGAGGAACTGCGCAAACTGGCCGACGGCCGCACCTACCTGATGCCGCTGGGCATCTCCGCGGCCGAGGAGGAGCTGTCCAAGGAGACCGGGCTTCCCTTGGCCGGCACCACCGCCCAGACCTGCAAGGCGGTCAACGGCAAGATCTTCAGCCGCCAGCTGGTCTCGGAGATCGGCATCCGCGAGGTGCCGGGCCGGATCGTGCGCACGGTCGGCGAGCTTCGGCCCGCGCTGACCGAGCTGCTGGCCGACGGCGGCCGCGTGGTCGTCAAGGAATCCCTTGGCGTGTCGGGACGCGGCATGGTCGTCGTGGCCGACGAGAAGGCCGCCGGCCGGCTGCTGCGGCTGATCGAGCGCCGCGGCCTGGACGCGCCGGCCAACCTGGTCGTGGAGTCGTGGATCGAGCACGCCCAGGACCTCAACTACCAGTTCGTGGTGTCCCGCACCGGAGACGTGCGCTTCGAGACGGTGAAGGCGGCCGTGCTCAAGGACGGCGTGCACCAGGGTCACCGCTTCCCGGTCGAGCTGCCGCCGGTCGCCGCGGCCGAGCTCCAGGAGGCCGTGCGGAAGATCGGCAAGGCGCTGCACGAGGAGGGCTTCTTCGGCCTCGTCGGGGTGGACGCGATGTTGGCCACCGACGGCACCCTCTACCCGTGCCTGGAGATCAACGCCCGGTTCAACATGTCCACGTACCAGAGCCGGATCGCCGAGCGCTTCATCCCCGACGGCGCGCACGCCATCGCCGCCACCTTCGGCCTGCGCCCGTCCCGGGTGCACACCTTCGCCGAGGTCACCGCCGCGCTCGGCGAGCTGCTGCTGGACGAGGGTCGCACCACCGGCGTGCTGGTCAACAACTTCGCGACGCTCAACGCCGCCGCCACCGACGGCAGCTTCCACGGCCGCCTGTACGCCATCTGCGTCGCCGAGAGCGCCGACGCGGCGCTGGAACTGCGCCAGGAAGCCGAAGCACGCCTGCAGAGAATGGTGGGGAACCGGTCATGAAGATCCAGGGCATCGAGTACGAGGAGCTGGCGCAGCAGTTCGGCACCCCGCTCTACGTCTACGACGGCGACGTGCTCACCGACACGATCACCGGGCTGCGCAAGGCCTTGCACCCCAAGCTGGAGATCTTCTACTCGCTCAAGGCCAACCCGAACGTCAGCGTGTACGCCGCGCTGAAGGCCGGCGGCGCCCGCGCCGAGGTCTCCTCCCTGGTGGAGCTGCGCACCGTGCTGCAGGCCGGCACCGCCCCGGAGGACATCATCTTCCTCGGCCCCGGCAAGAGCGAGTGCGAGCTGCGGGCCTGCGTCGAGACCGGCGTGTACGCCATCGTCTGCGAGTCCTTCGACGAGCTCGACCACATCGAGCGCATCGCCGCGCAATGGGGCGTGTACCAACGGGTTCTGCTGCGCATCAACCCGGCCCTGGCGATCAGCGGCTCGCGGCTGACCATGGGCGGCAAGCCCCGCCAGTTCGGCATCGACGAGGCGCAGGTGCTGGCGGCCGGCGACCTCACCGCCAAGTACCTGCACGCCGACGTGGCCGGCATCCAGGTGTACATGGGCACCCGCATCCTGGACGCGGACGTGGTCGGCAAGAACACCCGCTACATCTTGGACCTGGCCGAGCGGGTGGCCGAGGCGTGCCACATCCGACTGGACACCGTGGACATCGGTGGCGGCCTCGGCGTGGCCTACTTCGACGGCGAGCAGGACATCGACGCCGTGGACGTGGCCACCGAGATCAACCCGCTGCTGGACAAGTTCGTCGGCGCGCACCCGGAGACCCGGCTGGTCATGGAGTCCGGGCGTTTCCTGGCCGGCCGCGCCGGCGTGTACGTGATGGGCGTGCGGTACGTGAAGGAGTCGATGGGGGAGCGCTTCGCCATCGCCGACGGCGGCACCCACCACCACATGGCGGCGGTCGGCATCGGCTCCTTCGTCAAGCGCAACTTCCCGGCGGCCCTGCTGTCCCGCCGTGAGGACGTCGGCGAGCCGGAGCCGTGGAACGTCACCGGACCGCTGTGCACGCCCAACGACTCGGTCCTCAAGCACGCCGACCTGCCCGCGCTCAAGCCGGGCGACCTGATCGGCATCCTCAACTCCGGCGCGTACGGGCCGACGGCCTCGCCCGGCCTGTTCCTCAGCCACGGCTACCCGGCCGAGGTCCTTGTCACCGGCGGGCAGGCGCACCTGGTGCGCCGCCGCGACGAGGCGGAAGACCTGCTCCGCCACCAGATCCTCGTCAACACCAAGAAGGAGTCCTGATGAACCGCGAAGAGATCGTCGCCCACCTGCGTGTCGCCCTGTCGGCCGTGCTGAACAAGGAGGTCGGCGAGCTGTCGCCGGAGTCCCGCCTGTTCGAGGACCTGGCGCTGGACTCCACCAGCGTGATCGAGCTGCTGATGTCGCTGGAGGACACCATCGGCCTGGAGATCGACCCGGACGAGCTGGGCCCCGAGGTGTTCCAGACCGTGGGCAGCCTGACCGACTACATCCAGCACGGCTTCGCCAAGGCCGCGGTCTGACGATGCCGATCGGACTGTCCAAAGTGGCCGTCCAGCTGCCGGGACGGTCCGAGCCGGTGCCGGACATCCTGCTGCGCGCCGGGCGGGACGCCATGGAGCGCAAGATGTTCGCCAAGATCCACGGCCTGCGCGAGAGCCCGACGCTGGCCGACCACGAGCAGATGGAGGACCTGTTCGTGGCGGCCGGCCGGGCCGCCCTCGACGGCGGCACGGCCGGGCTGGTGCTCTACGGGCACACCATGCTCACGCAGGAGTTCGGGCTGCGCGGCGGATTCCCGGACCGGGTCCGGGCCCGGCTGGGGCTGTCCGGCAGCCGGTTCTTCGGTCTCTCGCACGTGAACTGCACGTCGGTGCTGCGCAGCCTGGACTTCGCCCGGCGCTACCTGGCCCGCCACCCCGAGGACCGGGTGCTGGTGCTGGGCGGCGACCACGGCAGCGTGCACGACGTGGCCCGGGTGATCCCCGGCATCGCCATCGGCGGCGACGGGGTCGTCGGCCTCACGGTCTCGGCTCACGGCCGCTATCGCTACCTCGGCGGCGTGACCAGCCGTGACCTGCGGTTCCACCGGAACATGCGGATGTCGCCGCGGGAGGCCGAGGAGTTCAGCCGGGTCTGCTGCGACGAGACCGTGAACACGCTGCACAAGGCCGCCGCCGCGGTCGGCATGACCGTGGACGAGCTGGACTGGGTGCTGCCGCACCTGTCCAACCGGATGTTCTGGGGCAGCGTGAGCCGCCGCGCCGGCATCCCCAGGGAGAAGGTCCTGCTGGACCTGATCCCGTTGTGCGGGCACAACTTCGGCGCGGACGCGCTGATGGCTCTTGACCACGCCGACCGCACCGGCCGGCTGCGCCCCGGTGACCGCTGCGCTCTGGTCTCGGTGGCCCAGGGCGCGTACTTCCACACCGCGATCGTCGAAGTCGAGGAGGACTCATGAGCACTGTTCTCGAGCAGTGCGAGCGGATCGCCCGGGACGAGGGTCTGGCCGCCGGCCTGGCCGCCGCGCTGTCGGGCACCGAGGTCACCGCCGCCGCACCAGGAACCTACGCCGCCGTGCGCGCGTCGGATGTGCCCGAGGGGGCGGAGATCCGCACGCACAGCCTGGCCGACCGCGAGGACATCGTGTTCCTGGCCTGCCCGGGCGAGCGGCCGGCCGCGGACTACACGCTGGCCGAGATCGGACGGCTGCTGGCCGCGGTGCGTATCGGCACCGTGCGCCGCCTGCTGGACGAGGCCGTCGCCTACCTGACCGAGCGGACCGTCGGCGACGAGCCCCTGATCCGCAAGCAGCTGATCACCGGCACGATCGGGGACGTCGCCGCCGAGCTGGAGATGGCCCGGGCCTACGCCTGCGTGCCGCTGGCCCCGGACGCGCTGGCCGACCTGCACACCAAGCTCGACGACCTGGGCTGGCAGGTGACGCAGCTGTTCGGCGCGGCCGGCTACATCGCCGACCACCCGGTGCGGGCGCTGTACGTGTCGGCGCTGGTGGCCAACACCTGGATCGACCGGAAGGGAGCGGCGTGATGATCGAGCTCGACGAGAAGCTGCGGGCCGTGCGCGACGACTGCCGGGATGCCGTCGAGGACATGCGCTCCCGGGCCCTGTCCATCGACGCCGACCCGGACGACATGGAGTCGCACTTCAACTCGCCCGTGTACACCATGATCCGGCTGTCCAACACGCCGCCGGAGTACCGCGAGTCCGTCCCCGGCGGATTCCGTCTGATGCGGGCGAAGTCGGTGCTGGAGGACATCGTCGGCATGGTCGAGCTGGCCCGCGGCGACATGTCCACCATGTTCGCCTGCCCGTGCCCGGCGCTGGCCGGCGTGTACGTCAGCCTGCTGGGCAACCCGGCGCAGCAGGAGAAGTTCTACACACGCCTGCACGGCGGCCGGACCTGGACGTTCTTCGCGATGAGCGAGCCGGGAGCCGGCAGTGACGCCACCAACATGACCACCAGGCTGGAGAAGGACGGCAACGGCGGCTACCTGATGTACGGCGCCAAGCGGTACATCGGCCACGGCGCGCGCGGTGGCATCGGCCTGGTTTTCGGCCGCACGGGCCGTTCCGCGCTGTCGATTCGGGCCGCCATGGTCGAGGTGCCGGCCTCGGGATTCACGGCGCAGCGCCTGAACACGGTCGGCCTGCGCGGCGCCTACCTGTCCGAGCTTCAGTTCGACGGCGTGCCGGTGGCCGCGGACATGCTGCTGGGCGAACACCTGCCGGTCACCCGGCGCGGGATCTGGGGCGCGGTCAAGACGTTGAACAACATGCGGATCCAGATCTCGGCCTCGGCCGTGGGCACCGCGATGGCCATCACGGAATACGTGGCCGAGCACCGGAAGAACGCCCCCGGCGTGGACCTGGCGCTGGCCCGGGCCGAGGCCGGCAAGCAGCTGATCTTCCAGGCCGCGGCCCGCCTCGACGCCGACCCGGAGCGGGGCTACTTCGCCAGCGCGTCCAAGCTCAGCGCCGTGCGGATGGCCCAGCAGACCGCGCAGTGGGCCATCGCGTCCATCGGCCCGGCCGGCCTGATCGAGCATCCGCTGCTGGAGAAGTGGACCCGGGACGTGCGGGCCTTCGAGTTCATGGACGGCACCAGCAACATCCAGCGCCTGCACGTGGCCCGCGGCTACCAGTCGGGAGACGCAGATGGCTGATCTGAGCATCACTCGGTTGTGCGCGGCCGTTCGGACGCACACGGACTACCTTCCGTTGAGGGCGTTTCCGGACGACCTGCTGCCCAAACAGCGGGTGGAGGCGGCGATCCAGGAGGGCATCCCGCAGGAGCACCTGATCGTCGTCAACCCGGCCGACTCGGATCTTCCTGAGCTGAGCGACTTGGCGCTGGCCGCGGTCGGCGTGCCGGACGACGACCAGCCGCTGTTCCTGATCCGGTCCGGCCCGCTGCGCGACCCGATGGTCACGCTGCTGGCGCGCATGGTGCTGAAGTTCGGCTGGCGCGGCGACGACATCGGCATCACGCACCTGGACGAACTCGGTGGCACCGTGGGATTCGAGCTGCTGGACTGGGCGGTTCCCTCCGTGGCAACGGTGTTGATCTGCGACGAGCCGGTGTTCGCCGACGCCCGCGTCGGCACCGGCCGCTTCGCCACCGTGGGCCTGCGCGTGCAGCAGGGCCCCGGTCCGCTGCGGGTTCTCAACGCGGGCGAGGGCGCCCCGAGGTCCTTTTCGGACGTCGAGTGGCGGTTCACCGGGGCCGGCGCGTGCGACGGCTGGCTGGACGTGCACGCGGCGTTGAGCGCCGGCGACATCGCCGACGGCGACCGGATCCTGTTGCACACCAAGGGACCGCTGCGTGAGGGCTGGCTGCTGGCCCAGGTCGTGGACGCCGCGGCGGTGGAACTGGCATGAAGATCGCCGTCGACCTGCTGTCGGTGTCCCGCTTCAGCCGGGTCGCCGAACACCGCCGCTACCGCGGGCTCGTGTTCACCGAGGGCGAGCTGGCGCAGGCGGGGGAGCCCGGCACGGCGCGGCACGCCGAGCGGCTGGCCGGCCGGTTCTGCGTCAAGGAGGCCGTCTGCAAGCTGCTGGGCCGCGGCTTCGGGCAGGGCCTGCGCTGGCGGGACATCGAGGTGATCGCGGACGAGTGGGGAGCGCCCGCGGTGACTCTGCACGGCGGGGCCGAGCGGCTGGCCGACGCGGCGCGGCTCGGTGACATCGCCGTCTCCATCACCCATCAAGTGGATCTTGTCGTCGCGGTGGCCGCCGCCGTGCGGAAGGGAACGTCATGACCAGGAGCATCGCCACCGAGGGCGTGCTGCACGGCTGGTTCCTGCGCAGTCTGCGCCGGAACCCGACGGCGGTCGCGCTGCGGGTGGCCGGAGAATCGTATACGTACCAGCAGATCCACGACCACGCGCTGGCGCTGGCCGGCGAGCTGGTCGCCCGCCTGGGCACGCAGCCGCGCCGTGTCGGCCTGCTGGCCAGCCGCAGCGAGCTCGCCTACGCCGGCATCCTGGCCGCCGGGTACGCGGGCGCCGCGGTGGTGCCGCTGAACCCGGACTTCCCGGCCGAGCGGACCCAGGGCATGATCACCGCCGCCGGCCTCGACGCGCTGCTGGTCGACGACAACGGCCGACCCTTGTTGGGGGAGTTGGGTTCTGCGCTCGGCGGCGCGCCCGTGATCTTGGAGACCGCCGCGCCGCCGCTGGAGCACCCGCACTCGGCCGAGCCCGACGACATCGCCTACATCCTGTTCACGTCCGGCTCGACGGGGCGGCCCAAGGGCGTGCCGGTGCGGCACCGCAACGTCGAGTTCTACCTGCGGTTCGTGCACGACCGCTATGGCTTCGGTCCGTCGGACGTGTTCTCGCAGACCGGCGAGCTGACCTTCGACCTGGCGATGTTCGACATCTTCAGCGCCTGGGGGTGCGGCGGGACGCTGGTGTGCATGCCGCCGCAGGCCTTCGTGGCCGTGCCGCAGTTCGTGCGCAAGCACGGGATCACCGTGTGGTGCTCGTCGCCGAGCGTGATCTCCTTGGTGCGGCGCATGGGAAAGCTGACGCCGGGATGCATGCCGTCCATGCGGCTGGCCGTGTTCTGCGGCGAGCCGCTGCTGCGGGACGACGCCGCCGAGTGGCAGGCCGCGACCGGTGGGCTGGTGGAGAACCTGTACGGGCCCACCGAGCTGACGATCTCGTGCAGCGTGCACACGTGGGACCCCGTGACGTCGCCTTCGCTGTGCGTCAACGACATCGTGTTGATCGGCACCATGCACCCGGGCCTGGACTACGTTCTGGTCGACCCGGATGGGGTCGTCGGGGTCTCTTCCGGCGAGTTGTGCGTGACCGGGCCACAGATGTTCCCCGGTTATCTGGATCCGCGTGACGACTCCGGCCGGTTCCTGGAGCACGACGGCCGGCGCTGGTACCGCACCGGCGACATCGCACGGCTGCAACCCAACGGGGAGCTGGCCTTTCTCGGTCGCCGTGACCACCAGGTGAAGATCCATGGCGTGCGGGTCGAGCTGTCCGAAGTGGAGAGTGGCCTGCGGCGGCTGGCCGGCGTCACCGATGCCGTGGCGATCGCCCTGGACGGCGAGCTGTACGCCTTCTATCTGGGCGAGGAGCGGCCGGCCGCCGACCTCATGGAGGAGATGGGCACGTTCTTCCCCCGGTACCTCATTCCGCTGCACTACCAGCATCTGGCCGAGTTCCCGTTGAACAGCAACCGGAAGACCGACCGTCCGGTGCTCACCGCGCGGATCAGGAGCGGGTTGTGAGCGTCGGGCTGTCCCGGGTGGCGGTGCGGCTGCCGAGCTGGGTGGAGCCGGTCGACGACATCATGGTGCGGGCAGGGCGGCCGGTGACCGAGCGCAAGATGTTCACCAAGGTCTACGGCCTGCGGGACATCCCGTCGCTGGCGCCCGACCAGTCGTACGAGGACGTCCTCGTCGAGGCTGGTCGGGCCGCGCTGGCCGGCGGCACCGCCGATCTCGTCCTGTATGGACACACGATGCTGATGGCCGAGACCGACCTGTGCGCGGAGTTCCCGGACCGGCTGCGGGCTCGCCTGGGCCTCAGCGATGCGCGGTTCTACGGTCTCTCGCACATCAACTGCGCCTCGGTGCTGCGCGGTGTGGAGTACGCCCGTATGTACCTGGCCCGGCCCGGGGCTTCGGGCTCCGAGCGGGTGCTGGTGCTCGGCGGCGACCAGGGCAGCGTCGGCGACGACGCCCGGGTCATCGCCGGCACCACCGTCAGCGGGGACTGCGCCGCCGGAGTCATCGTCCACAGCGGACAGTCGGCCCGTTACCGCTATCTCGGTGGGGCCGGGGGTCGGGATGCCCGGTTCCATCGGAACATCCGGATGACCAAGGAGGAGAATGCCTTGTTCGCCAAGGTGTGTTCCGCCCAGGTCGTCGAGACCGTCGAGCGGGCGGTGGCGTCCGCCGGCATGACCCTGGACCAGCTGGACTGGGTGCTGCCGCACCTGAACAACAAGATGTTCTGGCGGACGTTCAGCATCCAGTCCGGCATCCCACGGGACAAGATCTGCCTGGACCTGATGCCCGAGACCGGGCACAGCTTCGGGGCCGACGCCCTGATGGCCATGGAGCACGCCGACCGCATCGGCCGGCTGCGCCCCGGCGACCGCTGCGCGATGATCGCCATCGGCCAGGGCGCCTACTTCCAGTCCATGATCATCGAAGTGCTGCCGGACTGACGGCCAACCCCCGCGAGTCCCGCTCTCGGGCAAGCATGTGTTGAGTTCGTGTTGCTGGAGAGCGGGACTCGCCGGTCGGTGCTGCCGGCGGCTCAGGCTCGTCGCCGTTGGCCGGTGGCTTCCACCCACCCCGTAACACGAGCCAGCCGGCGGCTCCGCCCACCCATCCCCGGCCGGGACCAGCTCTCCCGGCGGGCGCCCAGAGTGGGCGGAGTTACCCCCGCGAGTCCCGCTCTCCGACACACCGAAATGCGGTTTCGGGCAGACGTGTCGTGTGCCGGAAACCGCATTTCGGTGTGACCCTGAGCGGGACTCGCGGGGGTTCAGGCGGCGGCGGTGGCGATGAGGGTGGCGACCGTGGCGGGCTGGGAGACGAGGACGGCGTGGGAGGCGTCGGGGACCTCGACGACGGTGGCGTTGGCGCGCTGGGCCATGAAGTGCTGGGCGGCCGGCGGGATGTTCTTGTCGCCGGTGGGGATGAGCGACCACGCGGGGACGGTGTGCCAGGCGGGGGCGCCGGAGCCCTCGGTGAGGGCGGCCTCGGTGACGGGGCGCTGGGTGGCGGCCATGAGGGCGGCCTGGTCGGCGGGCACGTCGGCGGCGAACTGGTTGCGGAACAGCTCTTGCCGCACGTAGAAGTCGGTGTTGCCGTCGGGCTGGGCGACGGTGCGCAGGGTGTCGCCGAGGGTGCTGCCGGGGAACTTGTTGGACAGCTCCAGGGCGCTCTCGCCCTGCTCGGGCAGGAAGCCGGCGATGTAGACCAGCGCCTTGACGTTGGCTTGGTCGACGGCGGCGTTGCTGATGACGGCGCCGCCGTAGGAGTGGCCGACCAGGACGACGGGCCCGTCGACGCTCTGGGCCAGGGCCTTGACGGAGGCGGCGTCGGCGGCGAGGCCGCGCAGCGGGTTGGCGGCGGCGATGACCGGGAAGCCGCGGCCGGTCAGGTCGGCGATCACGCCGTTCCAGCTGGCGGAGTCGGCGAACGCGCCGTGCACGAGGATCACGGTCGGCTGGGTGCTCATCTCGGTGTCTCCTTCGGTCTCTCGCTGACATCGAGAACAGTAGGCGATTACATCGTGCACAATCAAGTTGCGAACGATGTGTCGCGGGTCACCCGACTGGGCGGCCCGGTTCACGATGTCTGGCGGTGGGACCGACCCGCACCGCGGGACCGGACGTGTTGCCCTCCTATCGGGACAGAAGGACCTAAGCGCTCATCGTCAGCCGTGACGCCGCCAGCACGCCGGCCTGGAAACGGCTGACGGCGTCGAGGTTCTGCAGCAGCGCGGCGATGTGGCGGCGGCAGGTCCGCACCGACATGCCGAGCCGGCGGGCGACGACCTCGTCGGTGAGGCCCTGGGCCATCAGGCGGGCCACGCTCTGCTGGAGGTCGTCGATGGCGTCGGCGTAGCCGGTGTCCTCGGAGGCGAACGGGGTGGCGTTGTCCCAGAGCTGCCCGAACATGTCCAGCAGGAACCGCACGACGTTGCGGTCGCGGACCCGGCGCGCGGTGGGCATGCCGTCGTCGAAGCTGAACATGACGGCCAGAGAGCGGTCGAAGACCACGGCCGCCTGCGGAACCTGGCTCAGCGTACGGATTTCCGCGCCGTCGGCGATGAGACGCTTGGCCTTGGCCCGGGACGCGAAGCCGGCGCGGCTGCGGTGCGGGCACACCACCCGTACCGACACCGACCGCTCCAACACCGAGTAGCACGGCGCGAGGAGCTCGTCGAGCAGCTCATCGTCGTCATGGCCGGGCCGCAGCACGACCATCTCGTCCCGGCAGACCTCGGCGGCCAGCTTGAACAGCCCACGGATCTCGGCCACGCCCTCCAGGCTGTCGATCGCGCCGACGGGCTCGCTCACGTCGACCGACGGCCGGGTGATGGAGTCGATGCGGTCGCGCAGCCGGTCGGCCAGCTCCCGCCGCTGGTACATGGCCCGCTCGATGGGGGAGATCAGCAGCGTCGCCGCGACCTCGGGATCCATCGGCAGGTACCGGCCGGTCGACCCGTCGGTGCGCAGCAGGTGCAGCTCCACCAGGCGGGTCACGGCCGCGAACACCTCGGCGATGGGCAGCGCGAGGTCGGCGGCGGCCCGCTCCGGCGAGATGATCTCGCCGACGCGCACGGCGTAGCGGTAGACCTCCGCCTCGCGGTCGTCGGGCACACCGTCGACAACGGGCAGTGGCCCCAGGGTAACCACGGACATGTCGCCTCCCAGTCCTTGTGCTCAGCGACATCCACGGTGTCAAACGATCTTCTCGCGCCACTACTGCCGCGCCACTGCCCCGGTGATGGCGCGGTGATGGTGGCGTGAGCGAGGCACATGGTCGACTCGGCGAAGCGTCCAGCCCGACCCCGCAGCCGAGTGAGGAATCCATGGACATACCGCGCTCCTTCCGCAAGACCCTGCTGGCCCACCTGCCCTACGCGGTCAACGAGGACTTCACCGCCGCCGACGACCTGGCCGCGCTCGGCCTGAACTCGATGGGCCTGGTGCAGCTGCTGACCGACCTGGAGGAGACCTTCGGCCTGGAGCTGCCGGACGAGCTGATCACGGAGGAGACCTTCGCGACCGCCGGCTCGCTGTGGGCCACGGTGGCCGAACTCGTGCCCGCGGGGCAGTTCAGCGATGCGTGAGGTTCGGGTCGATCAACTCCTCGGCCATGGGGACCCGGACCGCCCGGCGCTGACCTTCAAGGACGCCACGCTGAGCTATCGGGAACTGGCCGACCGGGTCGGGCGGCTGGCCGCCGGCCTGGCCGGGCTCGGGGTGCGCCGGGGCGACCGGGTCGCGGTGTACGCGGAGAAGCGCATCGACACGGTGGTCGCCCTGATGGCGATCTCCGCCGCGGGGGCCGCCTTCGTGCCGGTGAACCCGCTGTTCAAGGCCCGGCACCTGGCCCACGTCATCGAGGACTGCACGCCGCGGCTCGTGATCACCACCGCCGAGCGCCTGGACACGGTCCGTGACGCGTCGGCGGAGATCCCGGTGGTGGTGTTCGGCTCCGAGCAGTGGCGGGCGTTGAGTGAGTCCGAGCCGTCGACAACACCTGTTGTCATCGACCAGGACGTCGCCGCGATCATGTACACCAGCGGCAGCACCGGCGGCCCCAAAGGCGTTGTGCTGTCGCACCGCAACATCCTCGCCGGTGCGGAGAGCGTGGCCAGCTACCTCAAGCAGCGCGCCGACGACGTCGTGCTCGCAGCGCTGCCCCTCAGCTTCGACGCCGGCTTCAGCCAGCTGACCACGTCGTTCCTGGTCGGCGCGCACGTCGTGCTGGTGAACTACCTGCTGCCCCGCGAGATCGTGAAGCTGTGCGCCAAACACGGCGTGACCGGCCTGACCTGCGTGCCGCCGCTGTGGCTGCAACTCGTCACGCAGACCTGGCCGGCGGAGTCCACCACGAGCCTGCGTTACTTCGCCAACACCGGCGGACGCATGCCCCGCGCCACCCTCGCCCGGCTGCGCGAGATCTTCCCGGCCGCCGAGCCGTACCTCATGTACGGGCTCACCGAAGCGTTCCGTTCCACCTACCTCGACCCGGCCGAGGCCGACCGCCGGCCGGACTCCATCGGCAAAGCCATTCCCAACGCCGAGATCCTCGTCGTCCACCCGGACGGCACGCCGTGCGAACCCGGTGAGTCCGGCGAGCTCGTGCACCGCGGAGCCCTGGTGGCGCAAGGCTATTGGCGCGATCCGGTGCGCACCGCCGAGCGATTCCGTCCCCTGCCGACGAGTTACGGCAGCGAGATCGCCGTCTGGTCCGGGGACACCGTGTACCAGGACGAGGACGGCTTCCTGTACTTCGTCGGCCGCGGCGACGACATGATCAAGACCTCCGGCTACCGGGTCAGCCCCACGGAGATCGAGGAGGCCGCCTACGCGACCGGCCTCGTCGGCGAGGCGGTCGCGCTCGGCGTCGACGACGAGCGGCTCGGCCAGCACATCGTGCTCGTCGTGACGTTGCTCGGCGGCGCCGGGGATCTCGGGAAGGCCCTTTCCGAGGCGCTGCCGGCGTACATGCTTCCGCACCGCGTCGACGTGCGGGACCAGCTGCCCAGGTCGGTCAACGGCAAGTTCGACCGGCACCTACTGGCCAAGGAGCTGTCGTGTTAGAAGCCACCGACCTGACCAAGAAGTACGACGAGGTGCAGGCGCTGGACGGGTTCAGCCTGTCCGTGGCCGCCGGCGAGATCTGCGGGCTGGTCGGCCACAACGGCGCTGGCAAGACCACCTTCGTGGATATGGTGTCCGGGCTGCTCAAGCCAGACAGCGGCGCCGTGCTCGTGGACGGCGTGCCGCCGCACGAGACCCGGGGCGAGATCGGCATCTCGCCGCAGCACATCGCCCTGTACCGGCCGCTGAGCGTGCGCGAGCACCTTGAGCTGTACGGCCGGCTGGCCGGCCTGCGGCGCAAGGCCCTCAAGGCCGAGATCGAGGAACTGGCCACGGCCATGCAGCTCACCAGCTTCCTGGAGCGCCGTGCCGGTCTGCTGTCCGGCGGCCAGCAGCGGCGCACCCAGGCCGCGACCGCGCTGATCCACCGGCCCAAGCTGCTGCTGATGGACGAGCCGACCGCCGGCGCCGACCCCGAGACCCGGCAGGCGCTGCTGGACGTCGTCAAGCAGCGGGCCGCCGAAGGCGCGGCGATCGTCTACACCACGCACTACCTCAACGAACTCGCCGATCTCAAGGCCAGCCTCGCAGTTGCCTCGCACGGCAAGGTGATCGCCCGCGGCAGCAGCGCCGAGCTGCTCGACGGCCTGCCCGGCGAGGTCCGCGTGCGCACGACCGACCACGAATACCACCGCGCCACAACGGATCCGACCGCCGCGCTGATGGCAGTCCTCGCCGAGGCCCGCGGCACCGTCGAGTCCGTCGAACTGCGCAACCCCGACCTTGACGACCTCTACCGTTCCCTGGCGGTCTCCGATGTCCACTGACACCCTGCGCGTTCCCGAGCCGCTGATCCGGGCGGGCGCGCTGATCAAGTACAACTCGCTGCTGCGGCTGCGCGACCCGTCCCAGCTGATCAGCTACCTGGTCGCGCCCATGGTGTTCATGGTGATGTTCCAACCCCTGTACACCAAGGCGCTGGACTACGGCTCGATCCAGGCCGTCACCGGGCAGCTGATGATGTTCTCGGTGTTCGCCATGTCCATCGTGGCCAACTCGATCTTCGTCGAACGCGAGTGGCTCACCTGGGACCGGTTGCGCGCCAGCCGTGCCGCCCGGGCCGAGCTGCTCATCGGCAAGGCCCTGCCGGTGTTCTTCGTGCTGCTCATCCAGCAGGCCGTGCTGATCGTCTTCGGCTGGGCCGTGGTCGGCATGCCGTTCCCGAAGTCCCTGGGGCTGCTCACGTTGGCCATGTGCGTGTGGGGTTTCGCCCTGCTGGGCATGGGGGCCATGCTGTCCACCATCGTCCGCAGCCGCGGCGACCTGTTCGTCGCCTGCGACGTCGGCGCGCTGCTGATCAGCTCCATCGGCGGCGCCATCCTGCCCGTCGACCTGATGCCGCCGTGGGCCCAGGCCATCACCACCTTCTCGCCCGGCACCTACGGCCTGTCCATGCTCCGCTCTGCCGTCCAGGGCGACGTCGCCGGCACCCTGCAACCCGGGCTGATCTGCTTGGTCATCGGGTTGATCTGCGGCGCCGTGGCCACGTTCCGCCTCGCGCACGGCTGGGGCCGCAGCCACCTGGTGTGAACCGTCCACAAAGGAACGCGCGCTTTCCCTCGTATTGAGGGGAAGCGCGCGTTCACCCGTTCGTCAGCAGTTCCCCGACGGGTCCAGGCTCTGCGACTCGTTCTGGTTGGCGAGCGGCGACAGGTTCCCGACGCTGTCGTTGGGCCGGATGACCCACCGCTCGGCACCGGTGCAGCTCGTGTGGGTGTACAGCCGCACGATGCCGGACGTCAGGTTCAGGGCCGAAACGGCGTTGCGCCAGACGCATTTCCCCTGGCCGAGGCCCGGGCCCTTGAACTCGTAACAGGTCGGCTGGTGGTCGCCGTAGGTCGGGATGGACGTGGTGAAGTCTGAAACCGATCCGGTGAGGCCGGGGCCGTAGTACAGGCAGAACTCGCCGGTCTCGCACACGCCGTTGCGGGTCGGCGTGGCAGCGGTGGCCGTGCCGGCAAGCGAAACCGCCAGCGCGGTGGCCGCGCCGGCGGCGAGGGTGGTGCGGATGACTCGTTTTCCCCAGGTGGTCATGACATTCCCTCCTCGTGACGAGTGGAACTCATTCCGAGGGCGAATGGTGCCAACGCCGACCCGGGCGTCGAGGGCGAATCGGACTCAGTCACCTGATCGGCACAGGACGCCGGCGATCACCCGCAGCGTCTCCTCCTGCTGCTCCAGCACGGCGAAGTGGCCGCCGTTCAACGGGTGCAGGCGGAAGCCGGCGGTGGTCTGGTCGGCCCAGCCACGCATGGAGTCGTAGGTGGCCTGCTGGTCCTCGACGCCGCCCAGCGCCAGGATGGGGACGTCGAGCTCGGGGCGGGGCATGTAGCGGTAGGCGACCTTGGCGGTGAGGTCGGCCCGCAGCGGGGGCATGATCATCTTGAGTATCCTCCGGTCGGTGAGGTACTGCTCGGGGGTGCCGCCGAGGTCCCGCAGCAGGGCGACGATCTCTTCGTCGGTCACGGCGTCGTCGGCGAAGTCCTCGGACTGCGGGGCGGAGAAGCCGGACACGATGAGGTGGGACGGCATGGGCCCGCCCAGGCCCCGGATGACGTGCAGCACCTCGAAAGCGGTCAACGCCCCGAAGCTGTGGCCGTACACCGCATAGGGCGCGTCCTGGGCGTCGGCGAGCAGCGCCTCGGCCAGTTCCGAGGCCAGGGAAGGGATGTCCACGTGCGGGTTCTCCCGGAGTCGGGTCTCCCGGCCGGGATACTGCACGGGAAGCACGCTGACACCGGGAATCCGGCCGATCCACGGGCGGAAGGCCGAGGCGGAGCCGCCGGCGTGCGGCAGGCAGTACAGCCGAAGGCCACCCTCCGTGTCCGGAAAGGGCAGCCAACGGCTGTGACCGACGGTGGCGGTCACTCCACGACCTCCATGACGACGTAGCCGGGCGGCGGCTGGATCTGGCTCAGGTCGGCGGCCAACACGACGTGCTTGCCGTCGCGGGAGGCCTCGCGGAAGCCGCTGAAGGCGTAGGTGATCTGCATCATCCGGTTCCGCCCGGTCTCCACGAAGTCGGCCCGCAGCCCGGCGCCGGCCGCACGGGCCAGGCCCATGATGTGTCCAAGCAGGACAGTGCCGACGCCGCGGGACATCACCCGGCACGACATCAGCATCATGTTCAGCCGCCAGTCCGGAGAGTCCTTCTCCACCAGGGCCAGGCCGATCTTCCCGTACGAGCCGAAGCGGTCGGTCAGCGAGGCCACCAGCAGCAAGTGGTCCGGTGACTCCCGCAACGCGTCCAGCTCGTCGTAGGAGTACGTGCGGCCGGTGGAGTTGAGCTGGTTGGTGCGCACGGTCAGCTCCTCGGCCCGCTGGAGGTCCTCCCGTCGGGCCGGAGCGATGGTGAAGGTCATGCCCAGGCTGGCCAGGAACTCCTCGCTGGTGCCGACGAAGTCGGACTCGATCTCGTCCCGCGCCAGCTGGCTCCGGTACATGCCGCGGCGCTGGGCCGACTCGTCGGTCACGAACCGCGGCCGGAACTCCGGGCGTGACAACACCTCGTCCATCACGGCACTGTCCACACAGGTCACCTGGGGCAGCGCGTGGCCGACCTCGGCCAGCTCGAACTCCTGGTCATCGACGAAGGCGAACGCGTCCAGCCCGAGATTGAGCTTGGCCGCGATGCGCTCGACCGACGAGGACTTGGCGTTCCACGAGATCTGCGGCCACAGGAACACGTCGGCCAGGCCCAGCTCGGCCAGCTTGGCCATGGCCGCCGCGTGGTCGTTCTTGCTGGCCACGGAGTTCAGCACGCCCATCGAGTCCAGCCGGCGGATATGGTCCACAACGGACTGTCGGACCGTGACGGCGGAGTCCTCCAGCAGCACGCCGTCCCACAGCGTGTTGTCCAGGTCCCACACCACACACTTGATCTTGCCCTGTACGGGCTTGGCGAGTAGCTCGGCGGTCACGGCTCCCACTTCCGGTAGGCCTCGGCGGCGATGGTCATCCGCTGGATCTCGGTGCTGCCCTCGATGATCTCCATGACCTTGGCGTCACGGTAGAAGCGCCCGACCGGGAACTCCGGGCTGCATCCGTTGGCCCCGTGCACCTGCACCGCCTCGGACGCGTGCCGGGCGGCGGCGGTGGAGGCGAAGTACTTGGCGATCCACGTGGCCATGATGGTGGCGGCGTCGCCGCGGTCCTTGAGCCGGCCGGCCTCGGCCAGCAGCAGCCGCGCTGCCCGCACATCGGTGACCATGTCCGACAGCTTGGCCTGGATCAACGGCAGGTCCCGCAGCGCGGTGCCGCCCACGCGGCGCTCGGCGGCGTAGGCCGAACACGCGTCGATGCAGGCCTGGATGATGCCGACCGAGCCGGCGGCCACGCTGTAACGGCCGAGGTCCAACGTGCCGGTGAGCACCATGCCCGAAGCGAAACCGCTGGGCCCCAACAGGGCCTCGGGTCCCAGCTCGACATCGGAGAAGGCGATCTCGGCCAGCATCGACGACCGGGTGCCGAGCATGTCGTCGATCGGGTTCACCAGCACGCCGGGCGCGGTGCTGGGCACCAGCAGCGCGACGGTGCTGGCCGGCCCCTTGGCGAACACCAGGAACAGATCGGCTCGCTGTCCGTTGGTGGTCCACTTCTTCAGGCCGTTGAGCAGCCAGCCGCCCTTGTGCGGCACGGCGGTCGTGATGATCGCCGCGGTGTCGCTGCCGGCGCCCGGCTCGGACAGGCAGAACGCCCCGAGCGTGCGGCCGGTGGCCAGCGCCGGCCCCCACTGCTGGATCTGGGCGTCGGTGCCGAAGCGTTGCAGCGCCCAGGACAGCATGGTGTGCACGGTGAGCAGGCTGCGCACCGACGAGCAGCCGCGGCCCACCTCCTCGTGGATCTCGCCGAGCGTCACCATGTCGATGCCCGAGCCGCCGATCTCGACCGGCAGGAACGGGGCCCACAGGCCGGCGTCGGCGATCCGGTCCAGCAGCTCCTCCGGGATCGCGCCGGCCCGGTCCCAGGCGTCCGCGTTCGGCCTGATCTCGGAGTCCACGAAGGACCGCGCGTAGGCCCGGTCGAGCGTGGGGGCCAGTTGCTGGGTCATGTCACGCTCCTTAACGGACGACCGCGGACCGCAGGCCGTCCACCAGCTCGGTCATCGCCTTGGCGGTGCGGAAGTTGTCGATGCGCAGCTCGTCGTTGGGGATGGTGACCGTGAACTCCTTCTCGATGTGCATGACCAGCTCCATGGCGAACAGGGAGTTGATGTAGCCCAGGGAGAAGATGTCCTCGGTGTCGGTGATCTCCGCCTGCGGGAAGCGGTTGGTGATGAAAGCGAGAATCCGTGCCGTGGTGTCCATGTCGCTGCCCCTCAGTTGTTGTAGGTGTAGAAGCCGCGGCCGCTCTTGCGGCCGTGCAGTCCGGCGTCGGTCATCTGCTTGAGCAGCGGGCACGGCCGGTACTTGCTGTCCGCGTAGTGCTCGTAGAGCACCTCGACGCTGTAGAGAATGGTGTCCACGCCGATCAGGTCGGCGGTCTCCAGCGGCCCCATCGGGTGCCCGAAGCAGCCGCGGAACACGTCGTCCACCGACTCGGCCGTGGCCACGCCCTCGTGCACCAGGTAGGCCGCCTCGTTGATGGTCAGCATCAGCACCCGGTTGGACACGAAGCCGGACGCGTCCTTCACGTCCACCCAGCGCTTGCCCATGCTGGCCAACAGGTCCCGGGTTCGCTGGAGGGTCTCCGGCGTGGTGTGGAAGCCGGGGATCAGCTCGACGACGGGCTTGGCCGGCACCGGGTTCATGAAGTGCACGCCCACGACCCGCTCCGGATGTGTTCCCACGGAGGCGATCCGGGTGATCGGGATGGCCGAGGTGTTGGCCACCACCACGGTGTCGGCCGGCAGCACGCGGTCCAGCTCGGCGTGCACATCGCGCTTGATCTCCCAGTTCTCGGTCACGTTCTCGATCACCAGCTCGGCCTTGGTCAGCGCGTCCAGGCCGACGGCGGTGGTGATGCGGGAGAGCACCTCGTCCGGGTCGAGGGTGGGGCCGCCCATCATGCGGGACAGGCGGCAGTTGCGGTGGATCGCGGTCCGCGCGTCGGCCAGGACCTGCTCGCTGGTGTCCACGAGGACAACGTCGTGCCCGCCGGTGGCCACGTTCTGCGCGACGCCGATGCCCATCACACCCGCGCCCACCACACCGATCACTGCCATGACTGCTCCGTTTCCGTGTTGGTGTCCATGACCTGTGCGGCGAGCGCCCGCACGGTGGGCCGCTCGAACAGCGTCGCGGTGGGGACCGAGACGCCGAGGCGTTCCCTGACCAGCGCCAGCATGTGCAGCGCGATCAGCGAGTTGCCCCCGAGGTCGAAGAAGTTGTCGCGCGACCCGACCGGCTCCACGCCGAGCACGGACGACCAGATGTCGGCCAGGGCGCGCTCGTTGTCGTCGCCGGGCGCCACAAACGGTTGCGGCAGCTCGGGTCGCGGGTATCGCTTGCTCGTGGTCTGCTGCCGGGGCAGCGTCTGCGTGGCGGTCCTGACCGGCAGCCGGTCCTGGAGACCGCCGGCGGCGACCACCAGCTGGCCGCCGTTCGTGACGACCCGGTCGAAGGCGCTGAGCGCCTCGGTACGGGTCATGGCGTGCTTGGCCATGGTGGCGCCGATCCGGCCGTCCAGCCGGTCGAGGGTGCCGGGCCAGGTGTCCCAGGCGGCGCAGGTCCAGTTCTCGTTGCGGGCCAAGGCGGTCAGCGCCGCGTTGGCCGCTGCGTACGGGCCGAGCGTCATGCCGCCCAGCACGGACGAGGTCGAGGAGAACAGGACGCACCAGTCGGGGCGGTCCACCTCGGGCAGCGTCGCGATCACCGTCGCCAGCACCCGTGCGCCCTCGACCTTAGCACTGAAGTGCTGTGCCACAACGGATTCGCCGCTTTGTGCCAACGGGAGCAGCTGGTCGACGCCGGCCGAGGCGGCGGCGTGCACGACACCGTCGATCCGGCCCTCCTCGAACAGGGCGCGCATGGCGTCCACGTCCGTGACGTCGATGGACCGCACCTCGGCCTTCTCGATCTCGCCGCCGCTGCGGCCGGTCACGATGACCCGCGCCCCGGCGTCCACGAAGTGTTGCGCCAGTTGACGTCCGACCGTCCCGAGGCCACCGGTGATGAGATACGTCCCGCCCCGCTTGACCGACTGTCCAGCGTGGACGGTCACAGGCTCGTAGGCGGGGGAGTAGCGGCGGTCGCCGCGGTGCGCGACCAGCACGGACTCGGTGGGCCGGATCAGCTCGGCGGCAAGCGCTTGCGCCGCCTCGGAAACCGTGTAGGCGGGATCGAGGTCGATGCTGCGGGCGTCCAGGTTGAGGTATTCCTGGTTGGCGACCACGGGCAGCGCTGCGATGGCCGCCTGGATCGGCGACACCGGTTCGCCGACGGCCTGGCCGCCGCGCGTCACGACGAGCACGGTCAGGTCCGCGCCGGTGCTCAACGTCCGGGCCGTGGCCGTCACCGCGGCAACCTCGTCGACAGCGTCCAAAGCGGACAGATCGACGACCGTGCCATACAGGTCGCCGCCGCTGAGTTCGGCGTCGAAACCGGCCTGGCACAGCAGTTCCGTCAGCGTCTCACCCACTCCGCCGGCATCCGGGATGATCACGAACTGCGCCGGCTCGGCCGCGTCACCGGGGTGTGCCGGCTGCCAGCTCTGAGTGAGCAGTTCGACGTTGTCCCTGATCACCGGCTTCGGCGCGTCGATCCAGTACCGCTGGCGCTGGAACGGATACGTCGGCAGCCCGACCCGGCCCAGTTCGCGGTCGCCCTGGTAGCCGGCCCAGTCGATGGCGACGCCGGTCAGCCACAGCCGTCCGGCGGCCTCGGCCAGCACCGAGTCGCGCCGGTCGTCGGAAGCCGGCAGCGTGGCGACGATCAGGGGCCAGCGCTCGGGCTGGCAGTCGCGGTGGCCGCGGACCATGGCGCCCAGCGACTGGCCGGGGCCGATCTCTACCAGGGCCAGATCACCGTGGGCCAGCACGGTCTCGATGGCCCGGTCGAACTGCACCGGGGCGCACATGTGCTCTGCCCAGTACTCCGGAGCGGGAGCGGTCGTGATCAACTCGCCGGTGACGTTGGAGACGTACGGGATGGTCGGGTCGTGCAGCGTGATGTTCGCCTTGATCCACTCGGTCAGCTCGTCCCGGATCGGGGCCAGCATGCGGGAGTGGAACGCGTGGGTCGTGGACAGCGGGCGGCAGGGGATCGAGTCCTCGGCCAGCTTCCGCTGCAACTCCGTCAAGGACGCGCCGGACACGACCGTCAGGTCCGGGCCGTTGATCGCGGCGATGTCCACGCCGTCCAGCCGGTGCCGGAGTTCCTCGGCCGAGCGGAGGACCGCCGCCATTTCGCCGCCGGGGAGGGCGTTGATCAGCTTGGCCCGGTGGACGACCAGCTTCAGGGCGTCTACCAGTGACAACACGCCGGCCAGGCAGGCGGCGACGTACTCGCCGAGGCTGTAGCCGACCAGCAAGGACGGCTCCGCACCCCAGGACCGGATCAGCTGCGCCAGCGCGTATTCGACGGCGAACAGGGCCGGGTGGAGGCGATTCGTGGCGTCCTGCGGGGCCGTGGTGGCGCGGCCCATGAGCTGGGCGAGGCCGTTGGAGGTGGCCCGGCGCGGCTGGAGCATGTCCTGCACGGGAGCGAGGCCGATGATCTCGATGCAGGCGTCCATGGCCATCGCGAACGCCGGCTCGGACTCGTACAGGTGCCGGGCCATGCCGGGGTACTGCTCGCCGGCCCCGGCCAGGAGGAAGGCAACACTACGGTCGGTGCGGCCGTCGTGGCGGGTCAGGAATTCGCCGTCACGGATCTTCTCGGCCGCCTCCCGCGCGTCGTTGGCGACGACGATCCGGCGGTGCCGAAACACGGACCGCCCGCCCTGCAACGTGTTCGCCACATCGGCCAGGGAGTCTTCCGTCACGGCGAGGTGATCAGCCAGCCGCGTGCCCATCTCGTCGGCCGCCTGGGCGTTTCGGGCCGACCAGACGAGGAGCTCCGGCCGCGGCGAGGGCTCGCGGACGACCACCGGCGCCTCCTCGACGATCACGTGGGCGTTGGTGCCGCCGATGCCGAAGGCACTCACGCCGGCCCGGCGCTTCCGCTCCTGGCGGGGCCACGGGTGCGCCGTCGTCACCACGTCGAGGTCGGCCCGGCCGGCCGCGAGCTGGGGGTTCGGGGTCTCCAGGTTGAGCGTCGGCGGGATCTCCTCGCGGTGCAGGGAAAGCGCCGTCTTGATCAGCCCTGTCACGCCGGCGGCCCGGTCGAGGTGGCCCACGTTGGTCTTGATTGACCCGATCCGGAGGCTCTCGCCGTGGAACACCCGTTGCAGGGCCGCGATTTCCGAGGCGTCACCTAGCGCGGTGCCGGTGCCGTGCGCCTCCACGTAGTCGATGTCCGACGGCTCAAGGCCGGCCGCGGCCAGCGCCTCGGCGATCACCGCGGCCTGGCCTTCGACGCCGGGGGCGGTGAAGCCGACCTTGCGGCCGGCGTCGTTGTTGACGGCCCAGCCGCGCAGCACCGCGTACACCCGGTCACCGTCGGCGAGGGCGTCTTCCAGGCGCCGCAAGGCAACCACACCGACACCGCCACCCAGTGGGGCGCCGAGGCCGGAGGCGTCGAACGCGCGGCACTCGGCGTCCGGTGGGGCGATGCCGCCTTCCTGATACAGGTAGCCGACTTCGTGCGGCACGGCCAGCGAGACGCCGCCGGCCAGCGCGAGGTCGCACTCGAAGTTGGCCAGGCTGCTTGCCGCCACGCACACCGCCACCAGCGACGTCGAACACGCGCTCTGGATCGCGAAGGCCGGCCCGGACAGCCCGAGCAGGTGGGCCACGCGGGTCGCGAGGGTGTCCTTCTCGTTGGCCAGGGCCAACGCCATGTCGCCCATCTCGCGGGCGGCCCCGGCCGGCATCAGGTTGTTGATCAGGTACGTGCTCCAGGCCGTGCCGGCGAAAACCCCGACCGCGCCGTCGAAACGGGCCGGGTCGCAGCCGGCGTCCTCCAGCGCGTGCCAGCAGTGCTCCAGCAGCAGGCGGTGCTGCGGATCGAGGATCTGCGCCTCCTTCGGGTTGATCCCGAAGAAGTCGGCGTCGAACTCGGCGATGCCGTCGATCACCGCGCCCGCCTTGACGTAGGCGGGATCGTCGATGAGGTCGGGGGAGACGCCGTTGGCCCGCAGCTCGTCGTCGGTGAACCGGCGGATGCCGGATCGGCCGGCGCGAATGGCCGCCCACAGCTCGTCGACGTCGGCCGCGCCGGGGAACCGACCGGCCATGCCGACCAGCGCGATGTCGGTGCTCTGGATCTCGTCGCTCACGATGCCGTCCCCTCCCGGGTTGTACGCTGCCGCCTCGCCGGGCTCTTGCTCACTGTCGCCATGTCCGTTCTCACCGCTGCCTCGCCCGCCTTCTGCGCTCGCCCCGGGACACCCCGACCGCCGGTTTGGCCTGGTCATCGGCGGTCAGCTCGGTGGCGAACGCGGCCACCGTGGGATGTGCGAACAGCACGGCCGGCGCGATCGCCTTGCCCACGACCTTCTCGATGGCCGCCACCATGGCCATACCGACCAGTGACGTGCCGCCGAGGTCGAAGAACGGGTCGTGCACGCCGATCCGGTCGATGCCGAGGAACTCACCCCAGATCTCGGCGACCGTGGTCTCCAGGTCCGTGCGCGGCGGGGCGTAGTCGGTGCGCAGCGGCGGCCTCGGGAACCGGGTCGACTCCGGCACAGCCGCCGTCTCGACGAGGTCGGCGAGGTTGCTCAGCGCCGTCCATTCCCGTTGCGCCGCCGGCAGTTGCTGGCGCATCGCCACGACCGTGCCGCTGGTGCCGCCGACGATCTTGTCCAGCATCGCGAGGCCGGCGGCGTCGCTGAAGCCGTTGCGCCGGCGGTAGGCGGCGCGGTCGGCGACAGCTTCGCTGCCGTCCTGCCAGGCGTCGTACTGCCAGTGCCCCCAGACCACCGTGATCACCTGCGTGTCCGAAGTGGACCCCAGTGCCGTGCCGTAGGCGTCGAGCACGGTGTTGGCCGCGCAGTAGTCACCTTCACCAAGGCCACCAAGCACAGTGGACACCGAGGAATAGAGGATGACCTTCTTCGGCGGCGTGGCCGAGGTGATCAGTTCGTGGAGCGGTTCCAGGGCCCGGATCTTCGGGGCCAGCACGGCATGCGCCTCGTCCAGGGTCTGCCGCTGGGCCAGGCCACTGCCGGGAACGCCAGCGGCGTGCACGATTCCGTCCAGCGGACCGAAGTGCTCCTGGGCTTCCCGCAGGGCACTGCGGAACTGGTCCGGGTCACCGACGTCGGCCTTGATCACCAGTACCTCGGCGTCGATGCCTTCGACGTCACCGCCGGTCCGGCTGACCAGGGCCAGCTTGCGGACGCCGCTGGCCGCGAGGTGCCGGGCCAGACGGAGCCCCAGGCCCTTCGTGCCGCCGGTGATCAGGTAGGCGCCGGCCCAGCCGGGCTCGCCCGACGGGGTGATCTCGGTGTATCCCTTGAGCCAGCGGCGACCGTTGCGCCAACCGATCAGGGCCGGCTCGGCGGCCGCGTCCTCGTACGTCCACGGCCCACGGCGGAGTTCCTCGGCCAGGTTCTTCGCTGCCGCCAAGGGATCCGCGTCCGGGGCGAGGTCGATGCCGCGCCAGCTCAGGCCCGGGTACTCGGCGCGGACGCCGCGGCCGAGGCCGTGCACGATCGACCGAAACGGGGTGGGGGTGTCGCCGCCGATGATCTCCGACGACCCGGCGCTGACCGTCAGCAGGCGGACGCCGTGCTCCTTAGCGGTGCCGGCGAGCGCCTGCACGGCCAGCAGCAGGGTGTCGAAGCCGTGGGCGATGGCGGTGTCGGGGGAGCCGGCGAGCAGACTCCACAGGTGCACGACCTGCACCGGGCCGTCGGCGGCGAGGATTTCCCGGTACAGCTCGGGAACCGTCGGGTCGATCACCACGCGCCGGCCGTCCCGTCGACGGCCGGTGCCCGGCGCGACCTCGACGACCCGCATGCCGGCCGCCTCGGCGATGTCCGCGAGCCGGCCGCCGATGCCGGCGTCGTCGGCGAACACGATCAGCGTGCCGGCGAGCTCGGCCGGCTCGGGACGGGTGAGATCGGTGCGCCAGATCGGGCTGTAGAGCAGGCCGTTCGATGTTGTCGATGTCTTTTCCTTGGCCTGCGGCCAGAAGCGCGTGCGCTGGAACGGGTAGGGCGGCAGCTCGGCGAGTCGGCCGCCCCCGTCGAACGCCGCCCAGTTCAGGTCGACGCCGATCTCCCATAGCCGGCCGCACGTCTCCAGGACGCTGACGTTCTCCTCCGGCCGGTCCACCGCCGGCCACGGTGCCGGCAGCGTGCCGAGGATCGTCGGGCGGGTGGTGATGTTCTGACGCACCAGGCCGCCGAGGGTTTGGCCGGGGCCGAGCTCCACGTACGCGTCGGCGGCGAAGTTCTGGACGCTCTCGGCGAAGCGGACCGGCCGGCACAGGTGATCGGCCCAGTACTGGGGATCCGTGGCCTGCCCCGCGGTCAACTCGACGCCGGTGGCGTTCGAGATGATCGTGATGCTGGGGGCGTTGCGCTCGACGGTGGCGATCAGCGCCGCCAGCTTGTCCTGCATCGGCTGCAGCAGCGTGGAGTGGAAGGGGTGCGCGCTGCGCAGCGTCCGGTTGGCGATCCCGTTGGCCCGCAACTGCTGCGAGACCTTCTCGATGTCGCTCGGGGATCCACTGAGGACGGTCATCTGCGGGCCGTTCAACGCCGCGATGTCCACCGGCAGGTCGCCGAGCTGCTCCGGGCCGGCCGCCGCCGCGAGCATCCGCCCGGCCGGCGCCGACTCGATCAGCCGTGCCCGTTCGGTGACGACCCAGAGCGCGTCCGACAGCGTGAAGACGCCCGCGATGCAGGCCGCCACGTACTCGCCCAGGCTGTAGCCGACCAGCAGGTCGGGCTTGATGCCGCGGTGGTCCAGGAGCTTGGCCAGCGCGTACTCGACGGTGAACAGGAACGGGTGCGCGATCTCCGCGTGGTCCATCACGTCGTCGGAGGGGCCGCCGCCGAACAGCGAGGGCACCTGCACCTCGGCCGGCGGCTCGGCGAAGAACATCTCGCGGAGGTCCACGCCGCAGCGGTCGGCGGCGATCTGCAGGCATTCGTCCACCGCCGCCGCGAACACCGGTTCGTGCTGGTAGAGCGCTTTCCCGAGCCCTCGGTACTGGTCTCCGACACCGGGCAGCAGGAAGGCCACCTTCGGCTTCTCGTGTCCCGCCTTGACTGCCGGCTCGGCCGTGCCGAACCGGGCCCGGGCGTCGGCGGTGTCGGTGGCCACAACGGCCCGGCGGTACTCGTGATGCGTGCGGCCGACCTGAAGGGTGTGGGCCAGGTCGCCGAGCTCGGTATTTGCGCTGCTCAGCGCCTTGAACTGGTCTCGGAGAGCGTTCTCCGAGCCGCCGGAAACCGGCAGCAGCTCCGGTCCGACGGCGGCGGTCGGGGCCGGTTTCGGGGTGGTTTCGAGGATGACGTGGGCGTTGGTGCCCGACCAGCCGAAGGAGCTGACCCCGGCGATCGCGCCGTCCGGCAGCTCGGTCAGCGCCGTCGCAGGTCGCACGGTGTTGCTGGCCACCACGGCCTCGGCCGGCTCGGACATGTTGAGGTTGGGCGGGACGACCCCGTTCTCCAGCACGAGGACCGTCTTGATCAGGCCGGCGATGCCGGCGGCGGTGTGCGTGTGGCCGACGTTGGTCTTGACCGCCCCGACCAGCAGCGGCTTCACCGCCCCGGTCATGCCATCGCCCCCGGCCCGGCCATCGAGCCCGGTCGCGCCACTTGCTCCCGCCGTCTGCGGCGTTCCGCGCCGCCCGAACACGTCGTTCAGCGCCCCGAGTTCGATCTCATCCCCGAGCGAGGTTCCCGAGCCGTGCGCCTCGACGAAAGCCACGTCCTCGGCCTTCACCTGGGCCGCCGCGTGGGCCCGGCGGATCACGTCGACCTGGGCGCTGCGGTTCGGGGCCGTGAGGCCGTTGCTGCGGCCGTCCTGGTTCACGGCGGTGCCGCGGATGACCGCCCGGACACGATGACCCTTGCGCTCGGCGTCGGACAGGCGGGTCAGCAGCACCATGCCGCCGCCCTCGCCCATCATGTAGCCGTTGGCGCCGGCGTCGAAGGTGTTGCAACGGTCGGCCAGCAGGGCGTTGGAGCAGCTGTAGATGTACAGGAACTCGTGCAGGGCCAGATATCCGCCGCCGACCAGCACGTAGTCGCACTCGTTGTTGCGCAGGGCCTGCACCGCCAGGTGCACGGCGACCAGCGAGGACGAGCAGGCGGTGTCGAGGGAGAACGTGGGCCCGTGCAGGTCGAAGTGGTAGGCGATGCGGCCGGCGACGACGCTGCCGAGGCTGCCCTGGCCCATGTACGGGTCGGTGTAGACGTCGATGCCCTCGCGGTCGTGCTCCAACTGTCCATATTGGAACGCGTCGGAGAACCCCAGCAGCACACCGGTTCGGCTGCCCGCAAGCGTTTTCGGGGGCGTGCCGGCGTCCTCCATCGCCTCCCACGCCAGCTCCATCAGCAGCCGCTGCTGCGGATCCATGCGCAGCGCCTCACGCGGCGGGAAGCCGAAGAACTCGGCGTCCCAGCCGGCGACATCGGGCAGGAAGGCCCCGGTTTTGGGCTGGTACAGGGTGTTGTCCTCGGCGGCCGGGTCGTGGTCGAACCGCCCGCGCGGGAAGTCGGTGATCTCCGCCGCCCGGCCCTCGCGCAGCATGTCCCAGTACGACGCCACGTCCGGCGCGTCCGGGAAACGGCATGACATGCCGATCACGGCGACGGGCTCGTGCTCCCTCGCGTCGGCCTCCGCCAGCCGGCGGCGCGCGTTCGCCAGGTCGACCGTCGCCCGCTTGAGATACTCGCGGAGCCTGTCCTCGCCGGCCATGGGTTTCCCTTTCACAGCTGAGTGTCGATGAAGGCGAAGATCTCCTCGTCGGAGGACAGATCAAGGCCGGGAGCGTCGGGGGACAGGATGCGCAGCGTCTCCTGGAGCACGGCGGCCAGCCGGTCGCGGTGCTCGTCGTCCAGAGTGGACGGATCGATCCGGCCGAGCGCCTCGCGCAGCAGGTCCTCGGGCGCCGGCTCGGCCGGGGCCAGCTCGCCGGCCAGGTACGCGGCCAGCCTGGTCACCGTCGGATGGTTGAACACCAGCGACGCCGGCAGCCGCAGACCCGTTGCCGCGCCGAGCTTGTTGCGCAGCTCGACCGACGTCAGCGAATCGAGCCCCTGCTCCTTGAGCGGCTTGTCCGGGTCTACGGTCGCGCCGGACCGGTGTCCCAGCGCCACCGCGACGTTGTCCCGGACCAGCCGGAAGATCGACTCGGTGTCGAACCGCGTGGGCGAGGCCTCAACCGTGACGACCCGACGCGGCTTGAACAGAGCGCGCAGCACGGGCGGAACCTCGTCACCTTCACGGTTCCAGCGGGCGGCGATGAGCTGGGCGTGCGGAGAGCCGATCGCCGCGTCGAACATGTCCATGCCCTGCCGCACGCTCAGCGACGCCACCCACGCGACCTTGTTGACGTGTGCGGTCATCGCGGTCGGCAGCGACCACAGGCCCCAGGCGATCGACGTCGCCGGCAGTCCCAGACGCCGCCGGTGCATGGCCAGCGCGTCGAGATATCCGTTCGCGGCGGCGTAGTTGCCCTGGCCGGGGTTGCCGAGCACGCCGGCGACCGAGGAGAACAGCACGAACGCCTTGAGGTCCGGCAGCAACTCGTGCAGCAGCCAGGCCGCCTCGGCCTTGGGCCGGAGCACCGCGTCCAGCTTCTCCGGCGTCAGCTCCGCGACGGTGGCGTCATCGAGGACGCCGGCCGCGTGGATCACCGCCGTGATGCGACGGCCCTTGATCAGCTCCGTCAGTTGGACGCGGTCCGAGACGTCGCAGGCCACCCCGTCGGGGCCGCCGCTTCGGGACACTCGTAACAGGTCCGTTATGCCCTTCGAGACCAGGTGCTGGGCGACCAGAGCGCCGAGACCGCTGTTGCCGCCGGTGATCAGAATGGTGCCGTCACCGAGGTCCATTGTGGGCTCGGTGTTGACGTGCCGAACGACCCGTGGCACCAGGAACTTGCCGTCGCGGACCGCGAACTGCGGCTCGTCGGTGGTCGGGATCTCGTCCTCGGCGCAGTCGGCCAGCACAAACCTGTTCGGGTGCTCCGACTGCGCCGAACGGACCAGTCCCCAGATCTGGCCACCGTCCAAGGTGGACGGATTGGCCAGGAACACCAGTCGCTCGTCGGTGTCCTTCTCCACCCACTGCTGCACCTGCGCCAGCACGCCCTTCAGGTCGCCCGGCTGGGCGATGGTCAGCGAGGCCTGACCGGCAGGTTCGGCGTCCACCCAGTCGATCCGGTACAGCTCGGCCGTGGTGACGCCACCCTTCGGAGCCGGGGCCAGGGTCAACAACTCGACGCCACCGATCTGCGCGCCGGTTTCGTCATAGATGGCCAGGGATCCGTTGCTCAGCCGCACGCGGATCCGGTCGACGCCGCGGCCCTCGAACCAGACCCCGGACCAGGAGAACGGCAGCTGCAACTCGTCGGCATCGAGCACCAGGATGTGCAGGGCGGCATCCAGCAACGCTGGGTGCACGGTGAAGTCGCCGGCGTCCGGGACCGCCACCTCGACCAGGTAGTCATCGCCGTGGCGCCAGGCGTTCCGCAGGCCCTGGAACGCCGGCCCGTACTCGTAACCGCTGGTCGCGAGCCGGTCGTAGGCGTCGGTGAGGTCGATCGGCGTGCCGACGGGCCATGCGTCGAGGCGGCCGGCGATGCGGGGGGCGTCGCTCAGGAAGCCGGAGGCGTGCTTGATCCAGTCGTCGTCGGTGCGGGAGTGGATGGCCAGTGAGCGCCGGCCGTGGTCCTCACCGCCGACCGTGACCTGGAGCTGCACGGCGCCGGTGGCTGGCAGGATGAGCGGGGCGTGCAGGGTCAGGTCCTCGATCTGGTCGCCGTCAGCCGCGGTCAGCGCCAGGTCGACGAAGGCCGTGCCGGGCAACAGGACCGTGCCGTTGACGGCGTGATCGGCAACCCAGGGCGCGCTATGACGCGAGATCTTGCCGGTCAACAGACGGCCGCCGGTGTCGGCCACCGGCACGGCGTCGCCGAGCAGCGGGTGGCCACCGCCTTCGGTGGTGTGCAGCCAGAATCGCTGCCGGTCGAAGGCGTAGGTGGGCACGTCGACGTGCGACGTCACCGGCCCGACGATCTTCGGCCAGTCCACCGGCGCGCCCTGCGTGTACGCGGTCGCGGCGGCGATCAGGAACTGGTGCTGGCCGCCCTCGTTGCGCCGCAACGTGCCTACGGCCGTGCCGTCCACGCCTTCGTCGGTCAGGATCTCCCGCACCGCGCCGGCCAGGATCGGATGCGGGCTGACCTCGATGAACAGCGGCCGCTCGCGGAACTTCCGCACGGCCGTGTCGAAGCTGACCGGCTCGGACAGGTTGCGGTACCAGTAGTCGGGGGTCATCGCCGTGCCCGGGATGAAGTCCCCGCGACAGGTGGAGCAGATCTTGATCGTCGCCTCGGCGGGCTCGATGGCCCCGATCTGCCGCAGCAACTCGTCCTTGACCGCCTCGACATGCGGAGTGTGGGCCGCATAGGCGACGGGCGTGCGCCGGAGCTGCACGTCTTCGCCCTGTGCGGCAACGAACTCGTCGATGGCCTCCAGGTCGCCGGCGATCACCGTGGCCGACGGGCCGTTGTCCACCGCCACCCACAACTTCCCTGGCCACGGCGCGATCCGTTCGCGGACGTCGTCCGCCGGCAGTCCCACCGCCAGCACGCCGCCCGTGCCGTCCAGGGCCCCGACGATCTGCCCGCGGAGGGCGCTGATCTTGGCGGCGTCGTTGAGCGTCAACGCCCCCGCCACGGCTGCGCCGGCGATTTCCCCCTGCGAGTGGCCGACGACCGCCGCCGGCTCGACACCGATCGACCGCCACAGCTTGGCCAGCGACACCATCAGTGCCCACAGCACCGGCTGCACCACGTCGGTGCCGTCGAGGGTCGGCTCGCCCTGCGTCAGGACGTCGATCACCGACCAGCCCGTGTGCGGTCGCAGGGCCTCATCGCAGCGGCGCAGCTCCTCGGCGAAGGTCTCGTTCTCGCGGAGCAGTTCCACTGCCATACCGACCCACTGCGCGCCCTGACCAGGGAAGACGAACACCGGTGTCACTTCACGGGTCGCCTCGCCGGTGACGAGCGCCGGATGCGGTTCGCCGTCGGCAAGAGCCTGGAGGGCCTCGCGCAGCTCGTCACGGGAGGAGGCGACAACCACCGCCCGATGAGCGAAGGACGGCTTGCGGGCCAGCACTTTGGCCGCCGCGTGGAGGTCGCCGGCCTCGGCGAATGCCGCCAGCCGACCACCCTGCCGACGCAGCGACTTCTCACTGCGGGCGGAGAAGACCCAGAGCAGCGGACCGTCGCCGGGCGTGGGCTCGGTTGTGTCGACGCCTTCCACGATGATGTGCGCGTTCGTGCCGGAGATGCCGAAACTGGACACCGCCGCGCGGCGGGGACCGGCCGGCCACGGCACGGACTCGGTCAGCACGCGGCCGTTGCCCGATTCCCACTCCACTTTGGACGTCGGCCGGTCGACGTGCAGGGTCCGCGGCAACACGCCGTGCCGCATGGCCATCACCATCTTGATCACGCCGGCGACACCGGCGGCGGCCTGGGCGTGACCGATGTTGGACTTCACCGAGCCGAGCCACACCGGCCGGTCGGCGGGCCGGTTCTGGCCGTAGGTGGCGAGAATGGCGTTGGCCTCGATCGGGTCGCCGAGGGCCGTGCCGGTGCCGTGGGCCTCGACCGCGTCAATGTCCGCAGCGGACAGATCGGCGTCGGCCAGCGCCTTGCCGATCACCTGCTGCTGGGCCAGGCCGTTGGGCGCGGTGAGGCCGTTGCTGGCGCCGTCCTGGTTGACGGCGATGCCGCGGATCACGGCCAGCACCTGGTGCCCGTTGCGCTCGGCGTCGGACAGCCGCTCCAGCAGCAGGACGCCGGCACCCTCCGAAAAGGACGTTCCGTCGGCGTTGTCGGCGAAGGCCTTGGCCCGGCCGTCGACCGAGAGGCCGTTCTGGCGGGTGAACTCGACGAGGTTGCCGGGGTTGGCCATCAGCGTCGCGCCGCCGGCCAGCGCCAGCGAGCATTCCCCGCGCCGCAACGACTCCACGGCCAGCTGGATCGCCACCAGCGAGGACGAGCAGGCGGTGTCGATCGTCAGCGCCGGCCCGGTGAGACCGAAGGTGTAGGCGATGCGGCCGGAGGCGACGCTCAGCGCGGTGCCGGTCATCAGGTGACCGTCGACGACACCGGTCGGTTGGTGCAGGCGCGGGCCGTAGTCCATGGCCATCGCGCCGACGAAGACCCCGGTCGACGAGCCGCGCAGGTCGGCCGGGTCCAGACCGCCTCGTTCGATCGCCTCCCAGGAGACCTCCAGCATGAGCCGCTGCTGCGGCTCCATGGCCAGGGCCTCGCGGGGGCTCAGTCCGAAGAAGGCGGCGTCGAAAGTGTCGGCTTCGTGCAGGAAACCGCCGTTGCGCGTCACGCACGCGCCGTCGAACAACGCGTCCAGATCCCAGCCGCGGTTGGACGGCAGCGGCGTGACGGCATCGGCACCGGATGCGATGAGCCGCCAGAACTCCTCCGGCGAATTGGCCCCGCCGGGGTAGCGGCAGCCCATCGCGATCACGGCGACCGGGTCCGACCCTGGCGCTTGTGCCGGCGCCGGAACCCGCTGAGGTGCGACCTGTGCCGGCTCGCCGCTCGTGCGCAGTGCCTCGACCAGCCGCTGAGGGGACGGATAGTCGTAGAGCAGCGAGGTCGGCAGCTTGCGCCCGCTCTGTGCCGAGAGCAGGGCGCGCAGTCGCATCAGCGAGTTCGAGTCGAACCCGAGTTCCTTGAACGGGCGCGTGGCGTCGATCGCCGTCGCGTCCTTGTGTCCCAAAACCTGTGCGGTGGCGGCGAGGACCATCTCCCGCACGTCACCGGTCGGCGCAACCGTTTGCGCCGCGGCCGTCTCGCCGTACCAGTGGCGTTCCCGCTGGAACCGGTACGTCGGCAGGTCCACCTTGCGGCCGGTGATCTTCCAGTCCACCGGCGCGCCGGCGACGTAGGCCTCGGCCAGCGCATGGCGGATTCGGTCGGCGCTGCCTTCATCACGGCGCAGCGTGCCGATCACCGCCACCTCGCGGCCGGCCTCGTCCGCCGTCTCGTCGATGCTGGTGAGCAGCAACGGATGCGGGCTGCACTCGATGAACCGGCCGACGCCGTCGTTGAGTGCCCTTCTGGTCGCGTCGATGAATCGAACAGGCTGCCGCAAGTTGGCGAACCAGTAGTCGGCGTCCAGCTCGCGGGTGTCCAGGGGCTCGCCTGTGACGGTGGAGATGAACGTGACATCCGTCGCTTGTGGACGGACGTCCGCGAGCAGGGGCAGCAGCTCCTCGCGGAGCTCGTCGACCGCGGGGGAGTGGGAGGCGTAGGCGGCCGGCACGATCTTCATCCGGACGTCGACCAGCCGCTCCTGCAACCCGGCCAATTCCTCGGCCGGCCCGGCCAGGACGACGGACCTCGGCCCGTTCACCGCCGCGATCGTCACACCGGGCGGGAGCGTCAGCGACTCGGCCGACGCCCCGACGGACATCAGCCCGCCACCGGTCAGCCGTCCCGCGATCTTGCTCCGCAGGGCGATCACCCGTGCCCCGTCGGCCAGCGACAACGCCCCGATCGCCGTGGCCGCAGCCACTTCGCCCTGGGAGTGCCCGAGCACCACAGCCGGGGTGACGCCGTTGGCCCGCCACACCTCGGCCAGCGACACCATCACTGCCCACAGTGCCGGCTGCACCACGTCCACCCGGCTGAGATCGCCGCCGTTCCGCAGAACCTCCAGCACATCGAAGTCCACGAACGGCTTCAGCGCTTCCGAGCACTCCGCGAGCTTGTCGGCGAACACCGGCTCATCCAGCAGCCCCTGTGCCATCGCCGCCCACTGGCCGCCCTGGCCCGGGAAGACGAACGCGGTCGAGCCCGGCGAAACCTTGCCCGTCACGGCATCTTCTCGATTGAGGACGACCGTGCGGTGCTCGAACTGGGTCCGCGTGTGCAGGAGCGAGTAGGCGACGTTGGCGTCCATCGTCGACGGAAGCGTTTGCGCCTGGGCCTGAAGGGCTTGCGGGGAGCGCGCGGTGATGACGAGGGGACCGCCGAGCTCGAAGGCCGGCGCCTCCTCGCGAGGCCCCTCCGCCACCACCAGGTGGCAGTTGGTCCCGCCCACCCCGAACGAGCTCACACCCGCGACCCGGCGGCCGTCCGGCCAGGACAGCTTCTCCCGCACCACATCCAGGTTCAGCTCCCCGAACGGGATGTCCGGATTCGGCGTCTCGAAGTTCAGGCTGGCTGGCAACACGCCGTGCCGCACGCTGAGGATCACCTTGAGCAGCCCGGCAATCCCGGACGCGCCCTCAAGATGTCCGATGTTGGTCTTCACGGAGCCGACCAGCAGCGTGCGATCGGCGTGCAGCGCGGTGCCCAGGGCGTGAGCCTCGATCGGGTCGCCGACGCGGGTGCCGGTGCCGTGCAGCTCCACATACCCGACCTCGGCCGGCGAAACCCCGGCGGCGGCGTGGGCGAGACGAATGACCTCCTGCTGGGCTGCACCGTGGGGGACGGTGAGCCCCTCCCCGCCGCCATCGTTGTTGACGGCGCCGCCGAGGATCACGGCGTGCACCCGATCGCCGTCAGACACGGCGGACAGGGGCTTCAGCACGATGACGGCGCCACCCTCGCCACGCACGTACCCATTGGCGCGGGCGTCGAAGGTGTGGCAGCGGCCGTCGGGGGACAGCGCGCCGAACTCGGCGATCGCCTCCGTGGTCTCGGCCAGCAGATTCAGGTTGACGCCGCCGGCCAGGGCCACCGTGCACGACCCGCGGCGCAGCTGCTCACACGCGCTCTGCACGGCGACCAGCGACGACGACTGCCCGCTGTCCACGGCCAGGCTCGGCCCGGTCAGCCCGAGCAGGTAGGACACCCGGTTGGCGATGAGGCTGCGATGGGTGCCGGTGAGCGAATGGGGGCCGGCCCCCAGTTTCGAGTGCACGAGCGCGTAGTCCCCGTTGATGGCCCCGATGACCACGCCGGCGGCCTCGCCGCGCAGCGAATCCGGCGCGATCCGGGCGTTTTCCAACGCCTCCCACGACAGTTCCAGCACCAGCCGCTGCTGCGGATCCATGGCCGCGGCCTCGTTCGGCGAAATGCCGAAGAAGGCGGCGTCGAAACGGTCCACATCCGCGACGAAACCGCCGCGTCGGAATTCGGTCGCACCAGGCCAACGGCCGTTCGGTGGCTCGGTGATCGCGTCGACGCCGGCGTCCAGCAGCCGCCAGAACTGCTCGGGGTCGGCCGCCCCCGGCAGCCGGCACGCGATTCCGACCACGGCGATCGGCTCGTTCGCAGCCATGCCAGTCATTCGCTCACCGCCGTCACGAGAGGGGAAATTCGCTGCCGATCGTGCGTTGCCCGCAACGGCCGGGACAAGGCGGCGGCGGAGGCCGGAAAAGGCCGGCAACTAGTGGACACCGGTGGGTCCCCTGGGGGCGCCCCTACCCGCCCGGCGAATATGGGTAGGGGCTACCCATGTGGGTGGAGGCCCCCGCTTGACACAGTCTCGATCGGAAGTTGAGTCGGCAAGCGATCGAGGGGTGCCATGTCGAACACGTTCCCCCGGGTGGACGGTGTGCTGACCGTGGGCGGCATGCCGGTGGACCGGCTGGCGGCCCGCGTCGGCGGCACGCCCTTCTTCGCGTACGACCGTGACCTGCTCAGCGGCCGGGTCGCCGCGCTGCGGGCCGCGCTGCCGGCGGAGATCGCGCTGAGCTACGCGGTGAAGGCCAACCCGATGCCCGCCGTGCTGCACCACATGAGCGGCGAGGTGGACGGCTTCGACGTCGCCTCCGCCGGCGAGCTGCAACGGGCCCTGGACACCACCATGCCGGCCGACCGGATCAGCTTCGCGGGCCCCGGCAAGACCACCGATGAGCTGCACCAGGCCGTCGCGGCCGGCGTGACCGTCGAGCTGGAGTCGATCACCGAGCTGCGCCGGGTGCAGGACGTCAGCTCACGGCTGGGCATTCGGGCCCGGGTGGCGCTGCGCGTGAACCCCGACTTCTCGGTGCGCGGCGCCGGCATGACGCTCGGCGGCGGCGCGCAGCAGTTCGGCATCGACGCCGAGCAGGTGCCGGCCGTGCTGGCGCAGCTCGGTGACCTGGACTTCTACGGCTTCCACGTGTTCGCCGGCTCGCAGAACCTGCGCGCCGACAGCATCTGCGAGGCCCAGCGGGCGACGGTCGACCTCGTGTTGCGGCTGGCCTCTCTCGCGCCTTCGCCCGTTCGGTACGTCAACCTGGGCGGTGGCTTCGGGATCCCGTACTCGGCCCGCGACAGCGACCTCGACCTCGCGCCGATCGGGGAGAACCTGGCCAAGCTGGTCGACACCTCGTTGCGCCAGCTGGACGCGCGCGTGGTGATTGAGCTCGGCCGCTACCTGGTCGGCGAGGCCGGCGTCTACGTGACCCGGGTGGTGGACCGCAAGCACTCGCGGGGCACCACTTTCCTGGTCGTGGACGGCGGTCTGCACCACCAGCTCGCCGCGTCCGGCAACTTCGGGCAGAAGATCCGGCGCAACTATCCGCTCACGGTCGCCACCTCGGAGTCCACTGTGGAGACCGTCACCGTCGTCGGCTGCCTCTGCACCCCGCTCGACCTGTTGGGGGACAAGGTCGAGCTGGCCCGAGCCGAGGTCGGCGACCTGATCGCGATCTTCCAGGCCGGGGCGTACGGGCTGACCGCCAGCCCGACCGCGTTCCTCGGCCATCCGCCGCCGCGCGAGGTGCTCGTCGGCGGCACGGCACACGTTCTGGGGGAGTCCAAGTGGAGACGATGACGCCAAGTTTCCGGATGCTCGGGCTGCTCCAGGTCCGGTCCGCCCGAGTCACCGCGCGCCGCCAGCAGGTGGTGCTGGCCATGCTGCTGCTCAACGCCAATCGGGTGGTGCCGCTGGAAAGCCTGCTCGACGCGCTGTGGGGCGGCACACCGCCGGCCACCGCCCGGGCGCAGATCCAGACCAGCATCTCCGCGCTGCGCCGGCTGTTCGTGACCGCAGGCGTCGGCGAGCGGATCCGGGTGCGCGGCCTGGGATACACGATCGAACTGGCCCCTGCCGAGCTCGATCTGCACGTCTTCGAGGACCTGGTCAGCCGGGGCCGGGCCGAGCTGGCCGCGGCCAAGCCCGACGCCGCGCGGGAGGCGTTCCGATCCGCGTTGGCGTTGTGGCGCGGGGAGCCGCTGACGGGCGTCGACAGCGGCACCGTGCGAGCCAACCAGGTGCGCATTGCCGAGCGGCGGGTGGAGGCGTTCGAGGACTGCTTCGACGCCGAGCTGCAACTGGGCCTGCACAACGAGATCGTCGGCGAAATCTCGACCATGGTCGAGGAGTTCCCGCTGCGGGAGCGCTTCGTCGGCCAGCTGATGACCGCCCTGCACCGCTGCGGCCGCCGCGTGGAGGCGCTGGCCGCGTACCGCGCCGTGCGGCAGACCTTTGTGGACGAACTGGGCCTCGAACCGGGCGATGAGCTGCGCCGACTGCACCAGGACATCCTCAACGGCCACGCCGAGCCGCCGTCGAAGCCCACCGCTTCGACGGGTTCGGTGCCGCGGATGCTGCCGGCGCGGGTGCCGTACTTCACCGGCAACGGCGCGGTGCTGATGGCCCTCCGGGCGCAGCTGACCGATGATCAGGGCCCGTTGGTGGCCGTGATCACCGGGCGTGGCGGCGTCGGAAAGTCCACTGTGGCCGTTGAGGCCGCGCACTCGTTGGCCAAGCAGTTCCCGGACGGGCAGCTGTACGCCCGCATGACCGAGAACCTGGCCGACGTGCTCGAACGGTTCCTGCTGGCCCTGGGCTTCACCGCCATTCCGGCCGACGTCGAGGGCCGGGCGGCCCTGTACCGCAGCGCCATCGCCGACCGGCGTGTGCTGACCATCGTCGAGGACGTGGATGATCTGGCCCAGATCCGTTCCCTGGTGCCTTGTGCCGAGTCGAGTCGCCTGATCATGACCACTCGGGCGCGGATCGCCCAGCTGCCGGGTTCCTCGGTGTTCGAGCTGGATGTGCTGCGCGGGCAGGACGGCATCGAGCTGCTGTCGGCCATGGTCGGTCGGGATCGCGTGTGGGCCGAGATGGCCGAGGCCGGCCAGGTCGTCGACCTCTGCGGCGGTCTGCAACTCGCCTTGAGCCGTGCGGCGTCGATGCTCGCGGCCCGTCCACATTGGACCTTCGCGCATCTGGTCGCCCGGCTTCGCGACGACCTCGACCCGCAGGTGCGGGCCAGTTTCCAGCGGGGGTTTCCGGCCTTGTCCGAGGCTTCGCGGAAGTTGTTCGCCCGGTTGGGCTCTCTGGAAACCGCCAGCTTCGCGTCCTGGGTGGCAGCCCCGCTGCTCGACCTGGACACCGTGACCGCCGCCGACGCTCTGGAGGGTCTCGTCGACGCCCGGCTGGTGGATGTCACTGGCTCCGGCGTCGGCACCCGCTATCGTCTGCACAAGCTGGCGCGGATCCATGCCCGTGAACTCCTTGCCGTGCAGGACAATGACGGTTACCTGTCCCGCCTGTTCGGCGCATGGCTCGCACTGGCCGACGAGGCCCGGTTACGGCAGGGCTTCGGCACGCGCGGCGATGCCTCCCGGTGGCCGGTGGAGACGGCCGCGCTGGCTGACCCGACCGGCTGGTACGGGCAGGAACGCGCCGCCCTGCTCGACACCGTGCGCCACGCCGCTTCGGTTGACGCCGTGGAGCACTGCTGGAATCTCGCCGTCGCCATCGCGGACCTGGCCGGGGCCCAACGGATGTTCGGTGATTGGCGCGACAGCAACGAATGCGCTTTGCGGGCGGCGCTGCGCATCGGCGACCGGCTCGGCGAGGCCGCCATGCAGTACCTGCTCGGCGAGCTCGACCTGCGGGAACACCGCTACGCCGAGGCTTCCGCCCGGATCGGGCTGGCCCTGGGCATGTTCGACCGGCTCGGCGAGATCGGCTGGCAGGAGCTGGCCGAGCGCTCTCTGGCCGTCGTCGACTGGGCCACCACCCCGCACCTGCGCCACGCCGAACTCGCCGGCTGAGGAGGATACCATGACCATCGGAGCCGTGCTGCCGGCCGGGGATGCCCTGCACGCCAAGAACATTGTCGACGAGCTGATCGCACAGACGCGGGAGGCCTCGACCGCCGGGCTGACATCCGTGTGGTTCACCCAGCTGTTCGACCACGACGCCATCAGCCTCGCCGCCCTGGCCGGGCGGGAAGTGCCCGGCATCGAAGTCGGCACCGCCGTCGTGCCGCTCTACTCGCGGCACCCGTTGGTGATCGCCTCCCTGGCGCAGACCGCGCAGGCCGCCACCGACGGTCGCTTCACCCTGGGCGTCGGGCTCGGGGTGCGGGGCCTGCTCGAACCCGCGTACGGGCTGGAGTATCCGCCGCCCATTCGGCTGCTGCGGGAGTCGTTGGAGGTGCTCAACCAGGCCCTCGACGGCGAGCAGGTCTCCTTCGCCGGCTCCTCCCTCATCGCCCGGCCGCCGCTGCCCACCGCCGTGGCCGGCGGCGATGGCGTGCAGCTGTTGGTCGCCGCCATGGCTCCGCAGACCCTGCGCGCCACAGCCGAGTTCGCCGACGGCACCATTCCGTTCCTGGCCGGGCCGCGCGCCATCGAACGCCTCATCGTGCCCGCCTTCGACGGCTCCTTCGAGCCGCGCATCGTCGCCGCCGTGCCCGCCGTCGTCACCGACGACGTCGATGCCGTCCGCGCCGTCGCCGCCGCGAACCTCGGCTACTACGGCGACATTCCTTCCTACCGCCAGATCCTCGACGCCGAGGGCGTCGATCATCCCGCCGACCTCGCCCTCATCGGCTCCGAGGCCGAGGTCGCCGCCGGGATCCGCCGCTACTTCGACGCCGGCGCCACCGACGTCGTCCTCATCCAGTCCGGCATGCGCTCCGCCGCCGACCGGCTACGCACGTGGCGACTGGCCGGTCAGTGCGTCCAGGCGTCGCCGAACTCCAGCGCGACGACCTGAGGGTCCTGGCCGAGATCGGCGGCGGGCGAAGGTCCAGGGCTGTCCGCGGGGCCTCGGTCCAGCCGGTCACTCCTTGCTGGCGATGACCTCCAGGTCGGCGTTGAGCCCGGTGGCGGACTGGCGTGCGGAGTTGAGCATGGACTCCAGCAGGTACAGCCGCATGAGCTCGGGGGAGCCGCGCCCGGCCGGGCCGCGGAGGCAGTCGTAGGTGCGCTGGCTGACGTGCGGTTGCAGGATGACGACCCGCATGTCGTCGGTGGCGACGCGGGCGTCGAGCTGGCGCAGGAAGTCACGGCGGCCGCGGACGCGCTGGCCGTCGATCCAGGACGCGGGCCGGCGGACGGGTGGCCGGGAGAGCTGGGGACGGAGGTGGCCGCGACTGACATAGATGAGGTTCTTGACGGCCTGGCTGACCACCACCTCGTACGCGGCGGCCGAGACGTCGCGGAGGCGGGAGTGGCTGTTGGCCGACTTGACGTGGATCAGGCTGAGGGTGCGGGCGGCGTCGATGTGCAGGAAGTCGGCCACCTCGCCGGGGCCGTCGTCACAGATCAGCCAGCCGTGGCCGTAGTGCCGGGCGACCCAGTCGAACAGCGAGTTGTCGCTGCCGATGTTGTCGTGGATCTTCTGCGGCGAGTCGGCGCGGGGCTTCTCGCGGCGGATGTCCCAGCCGTGGAAGTCCTCGAAGCGCCAGTTGCGAAAGGGGTACTCGGGGGCGCGTGCCTGCCAGAACCGGCCGCGGCTGTAGGAGTGCCCCGACTGGTAGTACACGGTGAGCAGGTCGGTGTCGAGGATGGGGGAGTCGCCGTCCAGGCGGACCTTGTCGCCGGCGAGTTCGGGGGTGACCTCGACGGTGCCGTCGAGCACGAACGAGGCGGAGTCGGGGAAACCCGTGACGGAAGGAGGAGTGTCCCGTACGGACAGTGCCAGGTCGCGCAGCTCGTCGCTGAGCGAGCCCGGCGGCAGGGTGTCGGGGTCCTCGATGATCACCTCGAAGGCGTCGCGCACGTCGGCGATGTCGGCGGGGCTGGCCAGCATGGTGAGGAAGTCCGGGCGTTCGGCGCCGTCGGCCCTCGCCTCCTCGAGGAGGTCGAGCAGCTCGGTGGCCATCGCCGTGAAGGTCTCGAAGTCGGCCCTTGTGCTCAGCCACACCAAGGCGTTACGCGGAGTTGTCCCGGCGTTTCCCTTGAGCAGCAGGAGATCCGGCCGTGACGGCAGCGCGGCGCGAGCGGAGCCGGCGACGTAGGAGCCGTCCTCGTGCGGGCTGAGCGTCTGCTCGACGCTGCTGCCGCTGAGGACCTTGCCGTCGGCCTTGACGCTGCTGCGCCGGTGAATTCCCCGTAACCACAGGTTTTTCACCTCGCCACGGATGAGCGCGCTCTCCAACACCTCGGACGGGTAGCGCCGCAGTGAACGCTGGCGGTCCAGCCAGGTCTGCAGCCGCTCCTGGGTGGGCCGGTCCGTGCAGACGACGAGAAAACCGCCACGCCGCAACACAATCGTGAGCTGATGGGTGACGTCGACATAGCCCGCATCGGGTCCCGCCCAGGTCGGTGGGTCCTCGCGGCGGCGCACGAAGGCCAGCAGATCCTCGGCCTGGTGCCGGGCCACGACATCGCCGCGGCCGGACGTGAGCAGGAAGTCGGTGAGGGCCGCGAAATCCTCGCCCTCGAGAACCACGACGGAGAAGTAGGGACGGACGGAGGTCAACGGGAGCGCAGCGTCGTGGGGCCAGGCGTTGTTCGGCCCGGTCTCGATTGGCGCGGCGTTGGTTGACGCGGAGTTGTTCGGCGCGGCGGCGTTCGGTTCAGGGGTGTTCATGGTGACGCACCTCCCGTCACCGATTGTCGCAGCCGCCGGGCGGCGAATTACCTCATGTCACCCGGTTGCTCAGCTTTCCTTCGACCGCTTGTAGGTCGGCGGCCGGTACGCGGCGAACTGGTCGAGCAGCGCCGGCAGGTCGGCGTCCACGAGCAGCACGTCCCGGTACGGCTTGCGCAGGAAACCCTCCTCCACCATGGTGTCGGTGAAGCGCAGCAGGTGGTCGTAGAAGCCGTTCACGTCGAGCAGGCCGACGGGCTTCGAGTGCAGACCGAGCTGGGCCCACGTCCACACCTCGAACAGCTCCTCCATCGTGCCGACGCCGCCGGGCAGGGCGATGAAGCCGTCGGACAGCTCGGCCATGAGCGCCTTGCGGGCGTGCAGGCCGTCGACGATGTGCTGCTCGGTGAGGCCCTGGTGGGCGACCTCCCAGTTGACCAGGCTCTCCGGGATCACGCCGATGACCTCGCCGCCGGCCGCCAGCGCGCCGTCGGCCACTGCGCCCATCGTGCCAACCTTGGCGCCGCCGTACACCACGCCGATGCCGCGCTCGGCCAACGTGCGACCGACCGTCCTGGCCGCCTCCAGGTAGGTCTCGCCGCCGTCGGAGGAACCACAGAAAACGCAAATCCGCATGCCCCGATCCTAACGATCACCCCGATTCGGCCGCGGCCGCCCGTGGGCGTGGTTACTGTGGAGGAGTGACTTCTGCGGACGATTCGACCGGTGGTGTTGCCCTCAGCGAGGGTCGGGTGCGGTTCCCGGGCATCAGCCCGCGGGCGTACGAACACCCGGCGGACCGTGGCGCGTTGACCACGCTGCGATCCGTGCCGGGCTTCGCCCAGGTGCTGCGCGCCGTCAGCGGCGCGTTCGCCGAGCGGGGCGAGCGGCTCATGTCCCTGTCCTCCTCCATTCGCGTCGGCCCCCGCCAGTACCCGGAGCTGGACGCGATCCGCAACGAGTGCGCCGAGATCCTCGACGTCGACCCGGCGCCGGAGCTCTACATCACGCGCAGCCCCGTCCAGAACGCCATGACGATCGGTCTCGACCAGCCGTTCATCGTCATGACCACGGGCCTGGTCGAGGCGTTGGACACCGACGGGTTGCGGTTCGTCATCGGGCACGAGGTCGGGCACGCCCTGTCCGGTCACGCGCTGTACCGGACCATGCTTGAGCGGCTGCTCCGCCTGCTCACCAGCTTGGCGTGGATGCCTGTCGGCTACTGGGGCCTGCGGGCCATCATCGCCGCGCTCAAGGAGTGGTACCGCAAGGCCGAGCTGTCCGCCGACCGCGCCGGGCTGCTGTGCGTGCAGGACCCGACCGTCGCCCTGCGCACCCACATCATGATGGCCGGCGCCGTCGATCCGTCCGCTGTGGACACCGAGGCCTTCCTCGCCCAGGCCCGGGAGTACGAGGCCGAGGGTGACGTGCGGGACAGCGTGCTCAAGCTGATGAACGTGATCGACCTGAGCCACCCCCTCGCCGTCGTGCGGGCCGCCGAGCTGCAGAAGTGGGCCGCCGGCGAGGAGTACCGGGACATTCTCGGCGGCACCTATCCCGACCGGGGCGACGACCCGCAGAACCAGTGGACCGAGGACGTGAAGTCGGCGGCCCGCTCCTACCGCGACGCCTTCGTGGAGACCACCGATCCGCTGGCCAAGGTGCTCAACGAGGTCGGCGGCGTGATCTCCGAGGCCGCCGGCAAGGTCTGGTCGCGGTTCGCGCGGCCCAACCCCTCGACTTCCGAGGACGCCCCGGATGGCCCGGACGCTTCGACGGACGCGCCGCCCGCTGGTGGTTCGACGGACGCGCCGTCCGCCGGTGGTTCGGCCAAGGCCGGGGAGCCGCCGGCCAATGGCTCCTCGCGGGCCGGCGAGTCCACCGCCGGCGAGCCTCCGGCCAATGGCTCCGGCAAGACCGACGAGCCGCCCACCAACGGTTCCGCCAAGGACTGAGCAGACGCGCGCCAACGGCTTTGGCAAAGCTGGAGGCGCGCGCCTGGGGTTTCGTCCAGGGGCGCAGACGTGTGCCGGCGGATTTCTGCTTGGCGTAGTCCCCCGCGAGTCCCGCCTACCGTCATACCGAAATGCGGGTTCAGGCAGTGCGGCGGAGCGAGTCGGGGGTGAGGTCGGCCAGGGTGGGGTAGCCGTCGACGGCCATGAGGAGGTCGGCCTCGGCCAGCAGGGAGCGTAGGACGTGGACGACGCCGTCGGCGCCGGCCAAGGCCATGCCGTACGCGTACGGCCGGCCGACGCCTACCGCGGTGGCGCCGAGGGCGAGGGCCTTGACGACGTCGGTGCCGGAGCGGACGCCGGAGTCGAAGAGCACGGGGATGCCGTCGGCCGCGGCGACAACGGCGGGCAGGCAGTCCAAGGCGGGGATGCCGCCGTTGGCCTGGCGGCCGCCGTGGTTGGAGCAGTAGATGCCGTCGACGCCACCGTCGCGGGCCCGGCGGGCGTCGTCGGGGTGCTGGATGCCCTTGACGATCAGCGGCAGCGACGTGATGGAGCGCAGCCACGGCAGGTCGTCCCAGGTCAGAGGGTTGCCGAAGAGCTGGGCCCACAGGCCGACGGTCGCCGCGACGTCCTCGGCGGGGTCCTTGCCGAGCCGAGCCCGGAAGACGGGGTCGGAGGTGTAGTTGGCCAGGCACCGTCCCCGCAGCTGGGGGAAGTTGCCGGTGGAGAGGTCCCGGGGTCGCCAGCCGGGGATCCACGTGTCCAGTGTGACGACGATGGCCTTGTACCCGGCGGTCTCGGCCCGGTGCACGAGGCTTTCGGCCAGCTCGCGGTCGGTGGGGGTGTAGAGCTGGAAGAAGCCGGGGGTGTCGCCGAGCCGCGGGGCGATGTCCTCCAGCGGGTCCTCGGTCAACGTGGACACGATCAGCGGCACGCCGGTCCTGGCGGCGGCCTCGGCGCCGGCCAGGTCGCCGTGGCTGTCCTGCGCGCACAGCCCGAGAACGCCGATCGGCGCCATGAACAGGGGGGACGGCAGCGTCAGCCCGAACATCGACACGGACAGGTCGCGTTCCGTGGCGCCGACGAACATCCGGGGCATCAGGCCCCACTTGGCGAAGGCCGACACGTTCGAACGCTGCGTGTGCTCGTCCCCCGCCCCGCCGGCGACGTACGACAGCAGCGACGGCGACAGGGCCTTCGCGGCCCGAGCCTCCAGCTCCTCGAAGACCATCGGCAATGACGGCTGCACCCCGCGCAGCCCGCCGAAGTAGATCTCGTACTGGAAGTCGCCGAAGGCCACGATGTCCCTCCCGGTTGGCAGTTGTCACAATCCTCCGCCAGGTCAGGGCGGCAGCGTACTGCGAATCCACCCAGTTCGCCGGCATGATGCTTGTGACGGGTCACAACTGTGGAGGCGCGATGCTCGACGGTGTGCACGTGCCGGCGCTGGTGGATCGGGTGCTGGCGCGGCTGGTGGAGCGGCTGCCGACGTATGGGTCGATGCCGGCGGAGGCGCTGACGAGCGACGTCCGGCCGATGACGGAGCGCGTGCTGCGGGGCTTTGTCGAGGCGCTGCCCGAAGGGGGAATGCCGGCGGCCGAGCTGGTGGCGCAGGCGAGGGAGTCGGCGATCGCCCGCGGGGAGGAGGGCATCCCGATGGAGGCGATCCTCGACGCGTATCTGCTCGGGCTCCAGGAGTGCGTCACGCATCTGCGGCCGGAGCTGGAGAAGGCCGCTATGCCGGAGGTGATCGATTTCTTCGGGGCGGTGCTGACCTTTCAACACGTGGTGCACCAGGCGATCGCGGCCGGTTTCCTGGAGCATCGGGCGAGCACGGCGGGGGAGACGCAGGCGGCGAGGGGTGCCCTGCTGGCGGCGCTGACCGACGGAGGCGACGCGACGGACGCGGCCCTGAGGGCGGGGATCAGGCTGCCGGAGCGGTACGTGGTGGCGGCGCTGGCCATCGACCCGCACCCGGATGAGCTGCATGAAGGCGTCGACCACGTGATGGCCGGCCGCCGGAAGGTCCTCCGGGTCAGGCAGGAGCTGGAGCGGCAGGGGCACGACGTGCTGACGGCGCTGAGCCCGACCGGCGGCATCGCCCTGCTGGCAACGGCCGGGGACGAACGGCTGCACGCGCGGATCACCAAGGCGGCCGGCGCGAAGGTCACCGTGGCGATGGAGGAGGCAACGCCGGCGGAGGTGCCGAGGGCGGTGCGGCTGGCGCGGGAAGTGCTTGAGGTGGCGACGAAAACCCGCCAGGAGCCGGGCATCTACCGGCTCACCGACGTGCTGCTGGAGTATCAGCTGACCAGGCCGACGGAGGCGACGGCTCGGCTCAGGGCGACCCTCGACCCGGTGGACGAGGATCTCCTGCACACCCTCGACGCCTACCTGGATGCCGGACTGCGGCGCAACGCGACGGCGAAGGCGTTGGGGGTGCACGCGAACACCGTGGACAACCGGTTGCGGAGGATCGGCCGGCTCACGGGACTGGACCCGACGCGGCCGACGGATCTGCCGATGCTGAGGGCGGCGGTGGCGGTGCGGCGGATGGATTGAGCGGACGGCCGGGAGGGAAGAGCGCGAGGGCCCGGGTGGAAGGCGCTTGCCGAGCGACTGCCCGGATCGACGGCATCGACTGGGCCGATCGGGGGATCAAGGCCGCACGCAGCTTGTTTAAATGTCAACCGTTTGAGCCCAGTCGTTTGATCGCGAACGATTCTGACCGAACTCTGAAGTAATACGGCCGGAACATGCGGCATCCTCGGTGCACCCAGGAATCCGGAGGAAGAGAAACATCCGCATGCCCAGTCATCACACCCCTGCCGTGGTGGTCTGCCCGCGGGTCGTCGAGCAGTTCCTGGACACCGCCCTGCCGGTGTACGAGAGGCTCACGCCCGAACATCCACTGCCGTGTTTTGCCGTGCTGCTGGGGAAGTCCACGCCCGCGGCGATGCACGTGCGCCGACTGGCCTTCGGCGCGAACGCGAGGACGACGGCCGGAGCGGCGATCGAGGAGTTCGCGACGACCATCGTGCCGAGGTTCGGCAGCGCGTACGAGAACACCGATCGCGGTTACTGGCTGGACCCGGCCGACCTGCTGCGCATCAACCGCGAGGCGGAGCGGACGGGAATGGACATCCTCGGCTCGATCCACATGCACCCGGACTGGCACCGCATCACGCGCAAGGAAGAGGAACGGGCCTGCGCGCTGTCCTCGCGGCCGACGGCGATGGACGAGCACGTGTTCGCGGAGGCGGGCTGGCCGGTCAACATCATCTGCTACCTGGAACAGGTCAACGGCCTGACCAGCTACAACGTCGAGGCGTGGAACCCGAGCGGCGAACTGCTGCCGATACGCATGAGTGTGAAGGCGGAGGCGGCATGAGCGACGAGATCAAGGCTCTGTGGCAACGAATGGCCGAAGGCTGGGCGGCGGGCGACGGCGAGCGGTTCGCCGGCGTCTTCGCGCCGGACGCGGAGTTCGTGAACGTGCGGGGCGAACAGCAGCACGGCCGGCAAACGGTTGCGGCCAACCATGGAGCCCTGTTCCAGACCCGGTACCGCGACACGAAACTCACGGCCGAGGTGCACAACATCCGGTTCATCACCGACGACGTGGCCGTGGTGCACGTGGCGTCCACAGTGCACACGCCGAACGGCGGCACCACCGACACGCACGCCCAGGCGGTGGTCGAGCGCCGCGACGGCGAATGGCTGATCACGGCTTTCCACAACATGATCCCGGCACGCTAGGAGCAGACAGAAGATGCCCACCGCCAAGCTGCGCCACCTCGCCTTCACCGCCCGCGACGCGGTCGAGCTGGCCCACTTCTACCGGGACCAGTTCGGCATGCGGATCTTCCACACCGACCCGGACGGCAGCCAGTTCCTCACCGACGGCTACATCAACCTGGCGATCATCCAGCAGGCCCTCGACGGCGACGTGCCGACCGGCTTCAACCACTTCGGCTTCCACGTCGACGACGTCGAGGGCGCGATGACCAGCCTCGTCGAGGCCGGCCTGCCCAAGCCGGCGTCGCGGCACACCACCCGGCCGTTCGCCGAGTACCGGGCCATCGATCCCGAGGGCAACTGGTTCGACCTGTCGGGCCACGGCTTCCTGCCGTCGACCGAAGAGCACTGAAGGCGAACGGGGGCCGCCCGAAAGCGGCCCCCGTCAACGACATCACGCCATGTCGACCTCGAACTCCGCTATCTGCCCGGCCGGCCACCCGGTGTTGCCGGTGATGGTCAGCCGCACGTACCGCTGGCTCGATGCGCCGAACGACGCCGACGCGGTGTTGCCGGACGCCGGATCGAACACATAACCCCGTGACGCCACGAGCGTGGACCACGAGTTGCCGTCATTGCTGCCCTGCACGGCAATTGTCTGCGTGCGGGCGCCCCACGCGGAGGACGGCGGCAGCTTCAGCACGACCTTGTTGATCGAGTACCCCTGGCCGAGGTCCACGGTCAACGTCTGGGGGAAGGCGTTGTTGGTGCTCTCCCAGTAGGTGCTGGCGTTGCCGTCGTTGGCGTTGCCCGGCGGAAACCCGCCCTGCGAGCCGCTGGCCGAGATTGCCTTGCCACGCGCGAGGTTCGTGCCGGACGACGGCGGCGCGGGCGGGCCCGAGTTGGGCGGCGGCCAGGAGGCGCAGTCGCCCCACGTGCCGCTGTAGCCGCTGTTGCCGGAGCCGTTGAAGGTCATCTTCGGCGCCGAGGTCGGATACGGGCAGTTGTACGTGCCGACCACGCCGACCCCGCTGGCACTGACGTTGCTGATGGACACCGAGCCCTGGGTCTGCGACTGCACGACGAAGGTGCCGACGCCCTGCACGGTCGCGCCGTTGACGGTGATGCCCTGGATGGTCTTGCCGGCGCCGTTGCCGTCGATGAACTGGATCGCCTCGTAGGGGCTGTCGATCGCCTTGAACCCGGTGACGTTGATGGTCACGCCGGTGATCGCCTGGTCACGGGCGTCGAACCACAGCGCCCCGACCCCGAACTGCCAGTTGGGATCCAGCGCCCCGGCCCGCAGGGTCGTGTTGTTGGACAACGTGATCGTGCCGCCGAGGGGAACGCTGCTGAACCGGTTGGCGACGAGGATGCCGCCGCCCAGCGCGTTGGTGTCCTGGACCAGGTTGCCGCCGACGGTGTTGTCGGAACCGCCGTACAGCGCGATCCCGTTGGCCAGATTCGGCTGCACGACGGTGTTGTCGGTCAGCGAGTTGCCGGAGTCGGCCTGCCCGTTGGACCACAGCGCCAGGCCGTCGTCGCCGTTGTTGCGCAGATAGTTGTTGCTGAGTGTGGAATTGGTGACCGCGCCGTCGAAGTTGACGCCGTCGGCCATGGTGTCGATGATCCGGTTGTTGCTGATGGTCAGGTTGCTGGACGCCCCGTTCATCAGCCACAGCCCGCACTTGGTGTCCTGGATCCACAGGTTCTGCACCACGGATCCGTTGCCCAGCACGCCGTGGAAGCCGTTGTCGGGGCTGCCGTCGTTGCGCTCGGTGACGTCGCCGAAGATCGCGAAGTCGGAGAGCTTGATGTTGCCGGACGCGCCGCCGTTGTTGAAGATGTTGTTGCCGTGCAAGGTGGTGTACCACGGCCCGGCGCCACGGATGGTCACCTGGTCGACCTGGAGGGCCGACGAGATCTCGAACCGGCCGGAGGGGATCCACACCGTCTTGCCCTGCGACTTCGCGGCCGAGATGGCGTTGCGGAAGGCCTGCGAGTCGTCGGACGAGTCGTTGGCCGTGGCCCCGTAGTCGGTCACCGACAAGGAGCCGCCGGGCTGCGCAGCCGCGCCGCCGACCTGCTCGAAGTCGGCGAGGTCGATGGTGGCCTGGCCGACGTCGCCGCCGTCGGCCTGCACCCGGACCTTGGCCCCGGCGCTCAGGTTCTGGCCCAGCAGCAGCCGGGAGTCGTCGTAGAAATGGTGATTCTTGGCCCCGGGGATCCAGCCGGTGTCGATGTACATGTACCGGGAGGTCACGGACAGGCCGCTGGCCAGCTTGGAGCCGTTGACGTACACGGAAAGCCGGCCGGAGCTGCCGTCGGGCAGGTTGTAGTGGACGTTGATCGAGTTGGCCGCGGTGGGCAGCGTGAACTCGACGTACTGGCCCTGGCCGATGCGCACGGCCTGCCGGCCGGAGGCCTCGGAGGCCAGGCTGGCCTGGGTGTAGTCGGGCCCGACGGCGGCGCCGTTGGTGGCCGAGCACTCGGCCTCCACCGTGCGGAACGGCACGGACGCGCCGCCGGAGGCGGTGGTCGGACAGGTGGCCGCGGCGGCCGGCACGGCCCCGGTGAGCAGGGCGGCGCCCGAGGCGATCAGCGTCGCGGCCAGCAATACGGGCATGCCAAAGGCAGGGTTGGCAGGCTTCATCGACTGCTCGCTTCCTGGTCCCGCGAGGCAGGGTGCGAGACCACGTGCAGCGGACTATACGAATTACGACACTTGGCCGCAAGAGTTGTACTGAGAACTGCAAGAAGATGACAGCACTGTCACGCAGTGGCCAGGATGATCATTTCCGTCGGTTTCCAGTGCCCGGTCGACCGGTGTTGCAGCAGGGTGACACCGGCCGCGAGGGCCCGGAAACGCCGGCCCAGCTCCACCTCCCGCGGATCGGTCACCTCGCCGGCCAGGCACAGCGCGGCCAGCCGGATCGCGGAGACGGTGTCGTCGGCCAGCGGCTCGCGGCGCTCGAACACCGGCCCGGCCACCCGCTCCAACGCCACCGCCGCCAGGCATGACCAGGCCGACGGCCCCGAGTCCGAGTCCTGCTCCTCGTCCTCGTCGTCCCCGTCGGTGGCGTGATACAGCGCGATCATGTCCTTGCGTGCGGCCGTCGCCATCGGAATGAGCAGGTCCGGCGACGGGATGATCGGCTCCGGCAGCCGGCTGGCCGCGCACAGCCATTCGGCGAACCGCGCCGACCAGTTGTGGGGCGTGGCATCGGAGAACAGCCAGTCGAAGAGGTTGGACAACATCCGTCCCATCGGACGATCCGGGGTCGCGGTGTTGTCCAGGGCCTTGGGCAACGCGAACACCGCGGCCAGCACCGGCGGCAGCTCGGCGACCAGCTCACGGGCCAGCGCCGCGCCCCGCTCCAACACCCGCCGACGCTCGGCCTTCGGGGCCAGGGCGACCGCCCGCACCACCTCGCGGGTCTGGTCGATCGCCTCGTCCAGCCGGCCGTCCCCGAACACACCCTTGGCCCGCTCCAATGCCGCCGCGATGGCCAGCGGCCGATCCTTGCTGCGTTGGCGAACCCGGGCCAACGCCACGTCAAGGTCCATGCCCCGCACGTGACGGCGTTGTGCCTTGGTGCGCACGTTCTCCAGCGCCCACTCCAGTCGCAGCGTCAGCAGCCGCGCCTCGACCAACGCCTGCACCAGCAGCAGCCGGGCCAACGTGATGTTCCAGCGCTCGACGTCGTCGGTGACGGCCCTGGTCAGCGCGGAATCGCTGACCAGGTGGGGATTGCGCTGCCGACTCCACAGCTCCTGGCCGGACCCGATCCACACCGCGCACGGCGGCAGCGACAGCTCCGCCAGCTGCTCGGCGTCCGGCAGCCGATAGGCCTGGCTGGCGGAGATCTTGTTGACCCAGTTGGTGAACGCCACCGCGTCGGTGCCGCGAACACCCAGCACCGGCTGGTCGCGGCTGTATCGGACGTCCTTCCGATCCGGTCCGGGCCACCCGGTTTCCTGGCGGTACAGCCAATACAGGCCGTTGGTCACCGGCCGCGCGCAGATCCGGCCGCCGCCGGCCGTCCGCACGACATGCCGCAGCTGTCGGGTGACCAGCACGCCGGCCATCAGCCGCCGACGATCGGCCGGAGCCCCTGGGGCGTACGCGGAATCCAGCAGCCCGTCGATCCGATCCCGCAGCTCGGGGGCCAGCTCGCTGGCCTCCTCGGCGCAGTCGAAAGCCAGCAGCAGCGCCGTCATGCTGGCCGACTCAAGGCAGGCGGCGACGATCTGGTCCGCGTCGGCGCCGGCGACGTAGAGCAACGTCGTCTCCCGCCACCACACGTCGTCCACCTTCTCGGCCAGCATGTGCGCCAGCCGCTTGTCCCGCACGTGACAGGCGGCCAGGTACTCCTGGAAAGTGTGGTGGGCGAAGGAGAAGATGCCGCTCTCCCGTTCGATCAGCAGCCCGTTGGAGCTGACGTCGCTCAGGAAGTCCTCGACGCCGACCTCACGGGACATCCGTCGCAGCCCGGCGCGGATCGCCGTCGTGACAACATCTTTCGGCACGTCGCGGGTCTGCTGCTCCATCATCCGGTACGCCAACCCGCGCAGCAGCGCCTCTTTCCGGTCGCCCCGCAGCTCCACCGGCAGCTTCTTGGTCTCCTGCCGTCGCCACAGCATGACCTCGCAGATCTCCCCGTACAGATCGGCTCGGCTGCCCGGCAGCACGCCCCGATACCGGTGGACGTTGGCCATCATGGTGAGCAGCAAGGGATTCACGGTCAGCTGATGCAAGGACGGCGCCTGGGCCAGGCGGTCCAGCAGGTCGTGGGCGGCCTTGTCGGCCCGCTGCCGCGCGGTGTCGGCCCCGCCGGTGATCTTTCGTTCCAGGGCGGAATACCAGCGGTGCACGAACTCCGTGACCTGACCGTCGTTGAAGTTGCACACCTGCAGCACGATCGTGCCGGTGACGCGGGCGGTGCGGTAGCCGTGAGGCCTTGACGTGACAACGAAATCGTTGCGTGGGTACTGTCGAACCTGGTGCTCCACCCACGCCGCGACCGTCTCCCGGTCCTGCTGACGGGCCACCTCGTCCAGGCCGTCCAACAACACCACGCAACTGCCGGCCATCAGCCGCCGCTCGAACCAGTTGCCGGGGTCTTCGATGTTGTACCGCTCCAGTTCGCGGCGCAGCAGCGCGGCGACGCTGATCCGCGGACTGGCCATAATGGACGCCACGTGGTCACGGAGGTAGAGCAGCACCGGCACCTTGCGGCGACGGCCACGGGGCTGCTTGAGGATCTCACGGCCGGTCTGCCGCAACAGCGTCGTCTTGCCGCTGCCCGGCGCGCCGAGCACCGCCAGCACCTGCGGCTGCGGCCGGTCGAGGAACTCCCACAGCCGCCGCCGCTCCTCCCCACCGACGTTCTCGTCGCCGACCAGCCCCACCTGCGCCTTGTCCGGCGACCGCGGCTCCAGGCTGACGTCGACGAAGATCTCCTCCAGATCCGGCTGGTAGAAGCCGGTGTTGGCCGGTCCCTGCGCCTCCGAGGCCCGCAGCAGCGGCAGCATGAAGTCCCGGTACTTGCGGCCGAAGCCGCTCAGCCACCGCACCACCGCCTGGTCCAGCCCCTTGACCGCGCGCTCACGCCACTTCGCGGCCACGTCGCCGAGGATGTCCCCGATGTACACCAGCACCGCGACGGCGCCCTCGCACAGCACGAGCAGCCAGAACGCGAGCGCCGGTCGGCCCTCCGCCAGCCCGACTGCCGCGGGCACGCCACCGGCGAGCGCCGCCGCCAACCGCGCCCGGTTCGAGGTTCGTCCCACGGGCTGGCTTATCGCGGCTGCCGCCAGGACGTGACGTCAACTCGCCCGTTCGGCGCAAACCGGAGATTGTCAGACCCCTCCCGTAGGGTTCGTCCCAGTGCGGGCTCAGGAGGGGAAAACAAGGGTGGAGCTGGAAAACACGCTGGTCATCCCGGACAACGCGCGGCGGTACGTCCGGCTGCGGCGGGACCGGGAGCTGCTGCGGACGTTCGAAGTGGACCACGGGAAGGTCGAGCGGGGTCGGGCGGACCTGGCCACGTACCGGGCCGAGATCGTCGCAACGCTGGACCACGAGCTCACCGCGCCGGCGTTGGCCGAGGCCGGCCACGCCTATCTGGCCGGCGAGCGGAATCCCCTGGGGGCGGGGGCCGTGATGGCCGCCCGCAACGTGTGGCGGGCCGACGGGCACGACTGGATCGAGCAGCACGGGCCGGTGTTCGCCGCCGAGGCGCTGCTGGCCTACAGCCGCCTGGTGGCGTCCAACATGGTCGCGGGCCAGTACGAGTCCCGGCACTACCTGCGGGAACGGGTGCTCCCGGGCGACAACCTGGAGTGGACCTGGCGGGCCGTCGGGGCCGCCGAGGCCGTGCGGGACGCGTTGGCCTGCGCCGACGACGCCGAGTACGCGGCGGCGGTCGCGCTGCTGGCCCAGCACCGGCACGACGAGCTCGGCCGGCTGCTCGCGGCGTTCCTCGTGCCGAACGAAACGGCCTGGGTGGACGACCTGATCGCCCATCGGGACCAGCACGGGCCGGCGCGTGCCCTGTCCGAGCTGACCATCGGCGTGCCCGGCACTCCTCAGCAGTGGCGGGCCCTTGGCGTGTCGCTGTGGGCCCTGGAGACCCACGTCTACACGCTGGTGCACACCCTCGGCCCCGACGCCGCCCCGTTGCTCGCGACCACACTGGACGGTGACGCGGCCGGTGGCGACACCCGAAAGCTGCTGGTCGCCGCGTTGGCGTTGCTGCCGACCGATGAGGCGTTCGGGATGCTGCTGTCCCGGGCCGGGCAGAAGCACGTCCAAGGCGGCCTGATCGCCGCGATGCGGCGGTTCCCGCACCGCGCCGTGCGCATGCTGGCCGTCGCGGCCGGACGGGACAAGACGGCCCAGCGGCTGCTTTTCGGCCTGCTGCAGGCGGATCCGGACCTCTTGAACGAGTCGTGGTCGGACAGCGTGCGGGCCGGGCTGGACGGTGTGCTCGCCGCCATGGAACGCGTGCCGGAGGCGGAGAACGACAAGCTGCCGCCGTTGCTGGTCAGTCCACCGTGGACGGTGAAGCGGGCCAAGGGCAAGTCGACGCCGCCGGCCGGGATCGAAGCGCCGACGGGGACCGTCGTCAGCTGGCTGCCGGGCGAACGCGAGCAGTGGGCGGAGATCCGCGCCGGTTACGGCTCCACGCCGGAGGAGCGGCGCGGCTATCTGTTCAAGCAGATGCCGGTGCTGCCGGGCGGGGAGCCGGACTGGCAGCACGCCGCCGACCTGATGCGGGACCGCCGGGCCAAGCCCGAGGTCTCCGCCGGCCTGCTCCTGCTCGGGCCGGCGGACCTCGCCCGTCCGTTGCTCGACGGCCGGTGCAAGCTGCCGTGGCAGGAAGCCCTGTACCTGGAGCACATCCTGGCCCGGTTCGAGGCCGACGCGGTGCCGATGACGCTGACCTGGGTGCAGCAGTCCATGCCCGCCTACGGCCATCTGCTGCTGCCGTTCGTCAACGCGGACATCGCGTGGGTCATGGCGAACGCCTACTCGAAGCTGAGGAGCATGCGGGACCTGGCCGCCGGCTGGTTTGCCCGCCACGGCACGGCCGTCGTCCCGTACCTGCTGCCGGCGGTGTTCTACCGGACCGCCGCGGAGCGCAAGATCGCGGAGGCGGCGCTGCGGCTGATGGCCACGCAGACCTCCCCCGACGCTGTGCTGGCCGAGGTCGAGCGGTTCGGGCCGGAGGCGCGCGCGGCGGTGGAAGCGTTGGTCGGCACCGACCCGTTCCAGCAGCTGCCGGCCAAGATGCCGGCGATCGGCGACTGGGCCGACGTCGACCTGCTGCCGCAGATCCGGCTGCGCGGCGGCGACGGCCTGCCGCGCGAGGCCACCCGGCACCTGCTGACCATGCTGGCCATCTCCCGTGTCGACGAGCCGTACGCGGGCGTGGCCGTGGTGCGGGAGCTCTGCGACCCGAAGTCGCTGGCCGAGTTCGCCTGGGCGCTGTTCGCGGAGTGGCGTGCGGGCGGGGAGGTCACCAAGGACAACTGGGCGCTGACCGCGGTCGGCCTGCTCGGCGACGACGACTGCGTGCGGCGGCTGGCCCCGATCATCCGGGCCTGGCCGGGCGAGGGCGGCCACGCCAAGGCCGTGTCGGGGCTGGACGTGCTGGCCGCGATCGGCACCGACGTGGCGTTGACGCACCTCAGCTCCATCGCCCAGAAGGTGAAGTTCAAGGCGCTCAAGCAGCGGGCCCAGGAGAAGATCGCCGCCGTCGCCGAGGGGATCGGGCTGACCGCCGACCAGCTGGCCGACCGGCTCGTGCCCACCTTCGGCCTGGACGACGCGGCCACGCTGCGCGTCGACTACGGCTCGCGGTCCTTCACCGTGGGCTTCGACGAGCAGCTCAAGCCGTACGTGATCGACGGCGACGGCAAGCGCCGCAAGGACCTGCCCAAGCCGGCGGGCAAGGACGACGCCGAGCTGGCGCCGGCCGAGCACGCGAGGTTCGCCGCGCTGCGCAAGGACGTCCGCACGGTGGCGGCCGACCAGATCCTGCGGCTGGAGAACGCCATGGTCCACCAGCGCGACTGGTCGGCCGAGGAGTTCACCACCCTGCTGGCCGGGCATCCGCTGCTGTGGCACATCGTGCGGCGGCTGGTGTGGATCGACGACGCCGGCACCGGGTTCCGGCTGGCCGAGGACCGCACGCCGGCCGACGTCGACGACAACACCTTCGAGCTGCGCACGGACGCCCGGGTCCGGCTCGCCCACCCGCTGACCCTCGGCGACGCCGTGACCGCCTGGTCCGAGGTGCTGGCCGACTACGAGATCCTCCAGCCGTTCCCGCAGCTCGGGCGGCCCGTGTTCACGCTGACCGACGAGGAGCGGGCCGCGACCTGGCTGCACCGGTTCGAGGGCGTCAAGGTGCCGGTCGGCAAGCTGCTGGGGCTGACCAAGCGGTCCTGGCAGCGGACGCCGCCACAGGACAACGGCTGCGAGTGGACCATCGTACGACCCTCGCCCGGGGTCACGGCGGTGCTGCCACTCGATCCCGGCATCACCGTCGGCATGATCGACATGGACCCGGAGCAGGTCCTGGGCGCGATCAAGCTGGACGTCGAGGGCGGCGACGGCTGGTGGAACCACCAGGCGCCGCTGCGCCCGTTCGGCGAGCTGGACCCGATCACGGCCTCCGAGCTGCTGGCCGAGCTGACCGCGCTGACGAGCTGAGGCGACGATGAACCTGCAACGGCCTCCCGCCGAGATCCGCTACGCCGACGAGCTGGCCACGCTCCGGGCCACGGACACCGATCCCCGCCCGCCGGGCTGGGCGCTGAGCCTGGCCGCGGCCCGGCGCTTCATCGTGGGGGACAACGGGATCAGCCGGAAGTTCGTCGGCGATCCGTCCCTGGTCGACCGGGCCCTGGTCACGCTGGCCACCAGCCGCGGCCTGATGCTGGTCGGCGAGCCCGGCACGGCCAAGTCCCTGCTGTCCGAGCTGATCGCGGCGGCGGTGTCCGGCGAGTCGACGCTGACCGTGCAGGGCGGGGCGGCGACCACCGAGGACCAGATCAAGTACTCCTGGAACTACGCCCTGCTGGTGGCCGAGGGGCCGACGCCGCGGTCGCTGGTGCCGGCGCCGATGTTGCGGGGCATGGCCGAGGGCAAGCTGGTGCGGTTCGAGGAGATCACGCGCTGCCCGCTGGAGGTCCAGGACTGCATGCTGTCGCTGCTGTCCGAGCGGGTGCTGGCCATTCCCGAGCTGACCGGTGCCGACGGCATGGTGTTCGCCCAGGCCGGTTTCAACGTGATCGCCACCGCCAACACGCGGGACCGCGGCGTGAACGAGATGAGCGCGGCCCTGAAACGCCGGTTCAACTTCGAGACGGTGTTCCCCATCCCCGACTTCGACACCGAGCTGGGGCTGGTTGAGCAGGAGGCGGCCCGGCTGCTGGAGCAGTCCGGGGTCGAGATCGCGCCGCGGCGGGACGTGCTGGAGGTGCTGGTCACGGCGTTCCGGGAGCTGCGCGGCGACGGCGGCCAGGTCGACCGCCTGTCCACGGTGATGAGCACGGCCGAGGCGGTGTCGGTGGCGCACGCGGTCGGGCTGCGCGGCTGGTACCTGCGCGGGGATGCGGGGACGGCGGCGGACATCGTGGAGTGCCTGGCCGGCACGGCGGCCAAGGACAACGCCGACGACCTGGCCCGGCTGCGGCGCTACCTGGAGCAGCAGGCCCCGCGCCGGCACGGTCAGCAGTGGCAGGCCCTGCACGCGGCCCGACACCTGTTGCCCGGCTGATGACCGTCACCTACATCGGGGTCCGCCACCACAGCCCGGCGTGCAGCCGGCTGGTCGCCGCCACCATCGAGGCGGTCCGGCCGGCGCACGTGCTGATCGAGGGGCCGTCCGATCTGAATCCCCGCCTCGACGAGCTGCTGCTCGGCCACGAGCTGCCGATCGCCGTCTACACCTACTACCGGGACGACCAGCGGGTGCACGGCTCGTGGACGCCGTTCTGCGACTACTCGCCGGAGTGGGTGGCGCTGACTGTCGGCCGCGAGCACGGCGCCCAGGTGCGGTTCATCGACCTGCCGGCGTGGCATCCGGCCTTCGCTTCGCGCAGCAACCGGTACGCCGATGCCGATCACCGGTACGAGGCCGTGACCGAGCGGCTGTGCCGCGACTTCGCCGTCGACAACGCCGACACGCTGTGGGATCACCTGGTCGAGGCGGTGCCGGACGACGACCTGGCCGAGCGGTTGACCACGTACTTCGACGTGGTGCGAGGGGAATCGCCGGCCGGGGAGGATGATCAGGCGCGCGAGGAGTACATGGCCTCGTGGGTGCGGGCGGCGGCCGCCGAGGGTGACGTTGTTGTTGTCACGGGCGGATTTCACACGCCGGCGATCCGCGCGCTGGCCGTCGGCACGGGGGATTGGCCCGAGGTGCCGGCGCCGCCGCCGGATGCGGTCGGCGACAGCTATCTCGTGCCGTACTCGCACAAACGGCTGGATTCGTTCACCGGGTACCAGTCGGGAATGCCGTCGCCGGAGTACTACCAGCGGCTGTGGACCGACGGCGTGGCCGGCGCAGCGGATGCCATGGTGGAGGCGGTGGTGGCTCGGCTGCGGGGGCGCAAGCAGCCGGTGTCGACCGCCGACCTGATCGCCGCCCGCACGTTGACGACCGGCCTGGCCCGGCTCCGTGGGCACGAATTCCCTTCGCGCACCGACGTTCTGGACGGCCTGGTCAGCGCGTTGGTACACGACGACCTGCCGCAGCCGCCGCCGTGGAGCCGGCGCGGGCCGATCGCCGTCGGCACGCATCCCGCCGTCGTGGAGATGGTGGCGGCGTTCAGCGGCGACCGCGTCGGCCGGCTGCACGAGGCGACGCCGCTGCCGCCGTTGGTCGTGGCCGTGACCGGCGATCTGGAGCGGCTGAAGCTGGATCACGAGGGCAGCGTCGGCCTGGACCTGACGGTGCCGCTGGATCTGGAGCGGAGCCGGACCCTGCACCGGCTGCGGGTGCTCGGGGTGCCCGGGTTCGAGCGGCTGTCGGGGCCGTCGGGCGGGGCCGATCCGGTGTTGGACGAGCGGTGGCAGCTCACGCCGTCCGACCACCGGCTGCCGGCGTTGATCGAGGCCGGTGCCTACGGCGCGACGTTGCCGGACAGCGCCGCCGCGGCCATGCGGGAGCGGATACCCGGCGCCGGTATCGCCGACCTGGCCGCGCTGCTGTTCGACGGGGCCTTGTGCGGGATCGACTCGTGGACGCCGGAGATCGCGTCCTCGCTGGCCGCCGGCATCGCCCGGGCCGGCGAGCTGGACGCCCTCGGCCAGGTGTTGGCCACCGTGCTGGGTTTGTGGCGGCACGACCGGCTTTTCGGCACGGCCGGCAGTCCCGTCTTCGCCCCGATGATCGTCACCGCCGTCCAGCGGTCACTGTGGATCATGGAGGGCATTCGCGGCGGCCCCGCCCCGGCCGAGCCACGGCGGCTCCGTGCCGTCGCCGCGTGCCGGGATGCCGTGCTGCACGCCGGTTCCGCCCTCGGCCTCGACCGCCCGTCCGCCTTGGCCGTCGCTGCCCGCGTGGCCGCCAACGCCGATGCGCCGCCCGATCTTCGCGGCGCCGCCTGCGGCTTCGGCTGGTCCCTCGGCGACGACGTCGACGCCGCCCGGGCCGTCGCCGGCGTCTCCACCCCTCGCACCCTCGGCGACTGGCTGGCCGGGCTCTTTGCCGTCGCCCGCGACCGCGTGCTGTCCGAGGAGCGGATCGTCACCGTGCTCGACGACATCGTCAGCACCATGACCGAGGAGGACTTCCTGATCGCGCTTCCCGCCCTGCGTCAGGGTTTCTCCTTCTTCCCGCCGTCCGAACGCGAGACCATCGCCCGCATGCTCGGCGGGTCGCGCGCGTTGCTGCGGGCCGACGTCGATCCGCTGATCGTGGCCAGGGCGATGGCCCTGGAGACCACTGTGGACAGTGTTCTGGCCGGACAGGGGTTGCTGTGACCGAGCTTGCGAGGGCACCATTCTATGCAGAGACTCGGGTCGCAGACCGGTCGAGCGCTGGCGAGGTGGGGCTGTGACCGAGCTTGCGAGGGCGCCATTCTATGCAGAGACCCTGGTCGCAGACCGGTCGAGCGCTGGCGAGGTGGGACTGTGACTGATCTGGAGCGATGGCGGCTCATCCTCGGCGAGCCGGCCGAGCGTCACTGCGGCGGCCTGTCCGGCAACTCCGGCGACGGCGCCGGCGGCGCCGGTGGTCGCGGCGGCAACTCCGGCCGTGACGCGGCGCTGGAATGGCTCTACGGCAGGGATCCCGAGCTCCAGCGCCAAGGCGTGCGGACCGGGGGCCAGGGCGAATCGGTGCTGCGGACAGTGGACTGGCTCGACGACATCCACCGGCTGTTCCCCAAGGACACCATCGAGCGGCTGGAGCGGGACGCGGTCGAGCGGTACGGGATCACCGATGTGGTCACCGATCCCGCTGTGCTGGCCCGCATCGAGCCCAACGCCGCGCTGCTGCGAGCGGTGCTGCGGACCAAGCACCTGATGAACCCCGAGGTGCTGCTGATGGCCCGGCGGATCGTCGCGGCCGTGGTCGAGGACCTCATGCGCCGGCTGGCCCGTGAGGTCCAGCAGCCCTTCACCGGCACCCGCAACCGGCGGCCCAGCAACGTCAAGAACTCCCGCAACTTCGACTTCCGCGCCACCATCCGGGCCAACCTCGCGCACTACCAGCCCGAGCACCGGCGCGTGCTGATCGAGCGGCCCCGGTTCGTCAGCCGCACCCGCCGGCACGTCGACCAGTGGCAGCTCGTGCTCATCGTCGACCAGTCCGGCTCGATGGTCGACTCGGTGATCCACTCCGCGGTCACCGCCGCCTGCCTCTGGGGCCTGCCCGGCCTGCGCACGCACCTCATCGCCTTCGACACCAACGTCGTCGACCTCACCTCGGACGTCGTCGACCCGGTCGAGCTGCTGATGAAGGTGCAGCTCGGCGGCGGCACCGACATCGCCCGCGCCGTCGCGTACGGGGCCGGCCTCATCGACAACCCCCGCCGCGCCATCCTCGCCGTCATCACCGACTTCTACGAGGGCGGCAGCCCGTACCACCTGATCCAGACCGTGCGCGGCCTGGTCGAGCAGGGCACCCACGTCCTCGGCCTGGCGGCCCTGGACGAGGACGCCAACCCCAGCTATGACCGCGATCTGGCCCAGCGCCTCGCCGACGTCGGCGCCCATGTCGGCGCGATGACGCCGGGGGAGCTGGCCGAGTTCGTGGCGGAGAAGGTCGGATGAGCCGCGCTGATCTCCTTGCCCTCACTGAGGAATCCCTCATCGCCCTGGCCAACCGCGGCCTGGTCAAACGGGCGGCCAGGGAAACCGGCGTGGTCATCGAGACCGATGCCGACGGCACTGTGCGGGCGCAGTTCGCCGACGGCCTCTCGGCCGTGCTGCCGCCCGGCGTCGGGTTGGAGGCGGCCAGCTGTTCCTGTGGCGCGCCCGGTGTCTGCCGGCACCGGATCGCGGTTGTGCTGGCGTACCAACGGGATCACGGCGCAACGGCCGCGGCTTTCGAACCGTGGTCGCCGGGGGAGCTGAGCGACGAGCTCCTGACCGCCGAGTTCGGTGCACGGACGATGGCGGCGGCCAGGAAGACCCATCGGTCGGGGTATCCGGTGCGGCTGCGGCGGCCGACCGCCGAGGATCCGGTGGCCAGCGCGGAACTGCCGCTGTGCACCGTCCGGTTCCTTGTGCCGGGGGAGCTCGGCTACGTGCACACCGACGTCACGGCGGCCAAGCGGGACGAGTTCGTGGTGCTGGCGGTGTGGGCGTTCCGCGAGGCCGACGAACGCGGGGAGCTGGCCTTCGAGGCCGGGGGTGGGGGAGACCGCGAGGGCTTCGCCGAGGCGGTGGCGCTCGTGGATCAGCTGCTCCTGGACGGGGCGGTCAACGCCAGTCCGGTGCAGGAGGCGGGCCTGCGGCGTGCGCAAAGGGAGCTGGCGGACCGGAATCTGCACTGGCCGGCGGCCGCGATGGCGGAGCTGGTGGACCAGCTCGGGGCGTACCGCGGCCGAAGCGCGGAGTACGAGACGCGACGGTTCGCGGCGTTGATCAGCGAGCTGCACGCCCGGAACCGGTCGACCGGCCCGAAGTCGCAGGTCCTGGGCAGCGACGAGAAGGCCGAGACGCAGCTGAAGCGGGTGCGGCTGACCGCGCTGGGCTGCCGAGTGGTGGACGAGCACACCGCGGAGGTCTACTTCGCCGGCCAGACCACGGTTTTTGTGCTCCGGCACCGTTCGGAGAAGATCGACGCCGCCCGCCGCGTCGCCGGCAGCACCCTGGGGCGGCTGGCCGTGGGCAACGTCGTGTCGGAGTCGGCCGTGCGCAGTGCCAGCCGGGTCGTGCGGCTGACGACGAGCCGGGTGTCCAAGACCTCGGTGACGGCGGTGGGGGAGGCCTGGACGGAGCTGCCGGACACCGTCCTCGCCGCGGACTTCGCCGCGCTGGAAAGGGAATTGGCCGCGCTGCCGCCGGCCTTCGTGCGGGCCCGGGTCGAGGCCGAGCTGGTCCGGGTACTCCCGGTCGCCGAGGTCCTGGGCGTCGGCTACGACCCCGGCGCGCAACGGCTCGACGCCGTGATCGCCGACGCCGACGGCACCACCGCCACCGTCTCCGCCCGGTACAGCCGCTTCCGCCCGGCCGCCCTCGACGTCCTGGCCCAGGCCTTGGCCGCAGACCCCCGGATGATCAGCGGCGCGGTCCGACGCGTCAACGGCGCCGTGGTGCTGGACCCCTACGCCGTGCTGACGCCCGACGGCGTCGTCGTGCCGGACCTCGTCGACGGGGAGCCCGCCGCGCTCGCCGCCATGGCGTGGGCGGAGCCGGACCCGGTGTCCCATGCCGTCGCCACCGCGCTGGAGGTCGCCGCCGAGGCCGCGCACCGGGGCCTCGGCCACCTCACCGACGGCGTCCGCCGCCGGCTCGACCACGCCGCCGCCACCCTCCGCCAGGTCGGCCTGGCCCGGACCGGCGACCTGCTGGCCGAGGCCCACACCCCGGCCGCCTGGCACGCTGCGCACATTCGCCTGCTCGTGCTGGCCGAGCGCAGCGGCTAGAGGCGCTCGTCGAGGCGGATCCGGACCTCGTCGCCGACGTCCTTGCCGATGGCCTTGCGGACCGCGGATTTCACGGGAAGCTTGTGCGTGCCGTCGCCCAGCGCCATGAAGGAGCTCTCGAACGGCACGCCGTCAACGGTGCCGCGCACCTTGACCAGGCCGTGGGTGCCGAAGAACTCGGCGGACCGCGGCCACACGACATAGGTCCAGCCGCCCTTGGCCGGGCTCTTGACCAGCGTTGCGGTGAATTCAGTCAGCATGCCCCAGTATCGAAGCCGCCCCCGCCTTTTCGACACCCCCCGCGAGTCCCGCCCAGCGTCACACCGAAACACGGTTTCCGGCACATCGGCGGTGAGCTGACGCCGGTGACTCAGCGCTGGGGAGTCTCACCCTCCGACGCCTCCGACGCCTCCGACGCCGTCGGCTCCTCCGGCTCGTCCAGCCGGTACACGACGGGCGCCTCCACGTCCTCGTCCGGCATGGGCGGCAGCTCCACGACGATGGGGTCGCGGCGCACGGGGGAGGCGATGGCGACCAGGGCGCAGGCGGAGCCGAGCAGGGCGAGCCAGATGCCGATGCCCAGGCGGGGGGCGACGTCCTGACCGGACACGCCGGCGATCTCGGCCAGGAAGACGCCGGTGCTGTAGCCGGCGGCGGACAGGAACAGCCCGGCGGCGACGCCGAGGCCGCCGGCGACGAGGGAGGCGTTGCGGGTCCACCGGAACTCGGCCCGGAGGCTGGCGGCGGCGATCACGATCAGGGCGGCCCCGCAGACCAGCGTGATCACGCCGACGTACTGCTGGATGGTGTGCCCGATGCCGAGGTCGAGGCCCCAGCCGGTGATGGACGCCAGCGACTCGCCGCCGACCCCGGGCAGCGAGACCAGGTTCACGAAGGTGCTGACGATCAGCAGCACCCCGGAGACGGCCAGGAACGCGACGGCACGGGTGCCGGGCCGCGCCGCGACGGAATGAACGGGAATGGGCGCGGTGTCCTCGTTGGGCATCCGCCCACGGTAACGGCCGCCCTGGGCGGCCCCGCACTGAGGCTGGTGCCGTTCCCGAACGCCACCTCCCCCGAGGAAGCTCGGGAACGGCACCGGGACCACCGTGTCACACGGACCTTCGGGAAACCTTGAATGCGTGGGCCGACCTCTGATACTCCCGTGCACGTGGAGTTCCGGGTGCTCGGCGCGGTCGAGGCGGTCAGCGAGGGCACGACGCTCGACCTAGGCCACGCGAGACAACGTAGCGTGCTTGCGGTGTTACTGGTAGCAGCCAATCGGCCGGTGACGGCCGACCAGTTGCTGCACCGGGTCTGGGGCGAGCAACAGCCTCAACGCGGCCGTGACGCGCTGTACGGCTACCTGTCGAGGCTGCGCGGCCTGCTCCCGGACGACGTCGCCATCGTGAAGCGCCCGGCCGGCTACGTGCTCACGGTCGACGAGAACCGCATCGACCTGCACCGCTTCCGACGTCTCGCCGCGCAGGCGCGGGCGGCCCGGCAGAACGCCCTCGCGCTGTTCGACGAAGCCCTGGCCCTGTGGCGGGGCGACGCCTTCACCGGCACGGACAGCGAGTGGCTGGCCGACGTCCGAACCGCGCTGGACGCCGAGCGAAGAGCCGTCCAGCTGGATCGGATCGACGCCGCCCTCAATGCCGGCACGGACGTCCTCGACGAGCTCACGGCCCTGGCCGACGCCGAGCCGCTGGACGAGCGCGTCGCCGCCCAGCTGCTGACCGCCCTCTACCGGGCGGGCCGGCAGGCGGAGGCGTTGCAGCGCTACGAAAACCTGCGCGAACAGCTGGCCGAACGCCTCGGCGCCGACCCCGGTCCGGCGCTGCGCGGCCTGCACCAGCGCATCCTCAGCGGCGACCCGGAACTGGACACGCCGGGGCCGAACCTCGTGCCGAGGCAGCTGCCGGCGGCCCCGGTGTGGTTCACCGGCCGCAGCCCCGAGCTGGACCGGATCACGACCACGGCCGGCGCCAACAACACCGTGGTGATCTCGGCGATCGCCGGCGCGGGTGGGATCGGCAAGACGTGGCTGGCGCTGGAATGGGCCCACCGGCACGTCGACGAGTTCCCCGACGGCCAGCTGTTCGTCGACCTCCAGGGCTTCTCGCCGACGGAGGAGCCCGTGCCGCCGACGGTGGCGATCCGGGGCTTCCTCGGCGCGCTGGGCGTGGCGGCGAGCAAGATCCCGGCCGACCTGGCCGCCCAGTCGGCCCTGTTCCGCAGCACCATCGCCGCCAAGCGGCTGCTGCTCGTGCTGGACAACGCCGCCGACCCCGACCAGGTCGTGCCGCTGCTGCCCGGCACCTCCTCCAGCGTTGTCGTCGTCACGAGCCGTCGGCACCTGACCCGCCTGACCACCCGCCACGGCGCCGGCCACCTGCGGCTGGGCGTCCTCACCGACGACGAGGCCCGCCGCCTGCTGGTCAGCTGGCTGGGCGAGGAACGCGTCGCGGCCGAGCCGGCGGCCGTGGCCGAGCTCCTGGCCTGCTGCGGCGGCTTCCCGCTGGCGCTGGGCATCGTCGCCGGCCGCGCCCACAGCGACCCGGAGGTGACGCTGGCCGAGCTGGCGACCGACCTCCGCGCCGGCATCGGTGCGCTGGACGACGAGGACCCGGCGACCAGCCTGCCGGCGGTGCTGTCGTGGTCGCTGCGAGGCCTCAGCGCGACGGAGACCGCCATGTTCGGGCTGCTCGGCGTCGCCCCCGGCCCGGACATCAGCCACGCCGCCGCGGCCAGCCTGGCCGGCCTGTCCGGCGCCGAGACCAGCGCCGTCCTGCGCACGCTGGAGCAGGTGTCCCTGGTCGAACGGGACGCCGCCGGCCGCTACCGCATGCACGACCTGGTCCGTCTGCACGCCCGTGACCACGTCGAGGACGCCGCGCCGGCCCTGCGCCGGGTGATCGACTTCTACCTGCACACCGCGCACAGCGGCCACGCCGTGCTCGACCCGCATGCGACGCCGATCGCGATGGACGAGCCCGCGCCGGGCGCGCAGCCGTTGGAGCTGACCGAGAACCGGACGACGCTGGCGTGGTTCGAGGCCGAGGACCCGTGCCTGCTCGCCGCCCAGCAGGAGGCGTTCGACCGGGGCTGGTACCGGACGGCCTGGCAGCTGGCCGCCGCTTTGTCGACGTACCAATACGTTCAGGGGCATCTGGAGGACACGCGGTCGCTCTGGCAGACCGCGCTGGCCGCCACCGAGCACCTCGACGATCCGAACGCGACGGTCGTGGCTCGCCGCAACATCGCCAACGCCCTGATTCGCCTGCACCGCGCGGAAGAGGCCATCGGCCACCTGGAGGCCGCGCTGGACCTCGCCCGCAGCAGCGGGGACCGCCACCAGGAGGCGGTCACCCTCAGCTCGCTCACGTCCGGCCACGCCGCCCTCGGCCAGCACGAACTCGCGTTGGAGTGTGCCAAGCAATCCCTTGTCGTGTATCGAGAAATGGCCAACCCCGGTCGAGAAGCCATGGCCCTCAACGCCGTCGGCTGGTGCGCAGCCCAGGTCGGCGACCACGACGGAGCCCGCGAGCACTGCGAGGCCGCGCTGGCGCTGTTCCGCCGTCACCACAACGACTTGGGCGAAGCGGCCACTTTGGACAGTCTTGGCTACGTTGCCGACCACAGCGACCGTCACGCCGAGGCCGTCGGCCACTACCGTGAGGCGTTGGAGATCCGGCGGAAGCTCGGCCACGCCTACCAGGTCGCCGACACCCTCGACCACATCGGCCACGCCTACGCCGCCCTCGGCGAGTCGACGCAGGCCCGCGAGGCCTGGGCCGAGGCCCTGGACCTCTACCGCGCCCAGGGTCGTGACGCCGACGTCACCCGCGTGCGGCTAGCCTTGAAGTCGTGAGCGAGGTTCAGATCAGGCGGGCAACCGAGGCCGACGTGCCGGCGATCGTGGCCCTGCTGGCCGACGACATGCTGGGCGCCACCAGGGAGTCCCCGGATGACATGACCCCGTACTGGCCGGCGTTCAAGGCCATCGACGCCGACCCGAACCAGTTCCTCGCGGTGGCCGAGCGGGACGGCGAGGTGGTCGGCACGATGCAGCTGACCTACCTGCCCGGCCTGTCCCGCAAGGGCAGCACCCGTTCCCAGATCGAGGCCGTCCGGGTGCGGGGCACCGAACGCGGCACCGGTCTCGGATCGAAGCTGATGGCGTGGGCCGTCGACCAGGCGCGGCAGCGGGGATGCAGCCTCGTGCAGCTGACGTCCGACGCCGCCCGCACCGACGCCCACCGGTTCTACGAGCAGCTCGGCTTCACCGCAAGCCACCTCGGGTTCAAGCTCACGCTCTGATCAGTGCTTGCGCACGACCCGTTCCGCCTGACCCGGCTGCCAGATCGTCACGTCCAGGTGGCCGTCGCCGACCTCCAGCGCCGAGGCGCTGGTGATGTCGGCCGCGTAGAACGGGCTGAACCGCTGCCCGCGCAGGTCGAAGCCGGTCTGCCGGTACAGGTTCTCGGCGTAGCGGGCGTGCAGCTCCAGGTCCTGCACGTCGTGCGCGGTGCCCCAGAGCTTGGCGTCGCCGTCCGCCACGTGAGTGTCCACTGTGGCCGTGTGCAGGCAGAACCGGGGATCGCGGGCCAGGTCCCGGAACTTGGTGGTGCCAGGCATGCCGCCGATCCACAGCTGGCCCTCGAACATCCGAGGCTCCATCGGACTGATCCGCGGTGAGCCGTCGGCCCGCAGCGTGGCCAGGAAACACAGGTTGCCGGTGGCGGTGTGCCGCCGCGTGAAGATCGCGGCGATCTTCGGCGCGACCTCGGTGAACTCCTGCCAGGTAGTCACCCGTCCGAAGGTACGGGAACGCGCGGCGGCCCACTGACCAATATGTTCGGTGAGCAGTGAGACGGCGCCGCTGGCGCGAACAGGAGGGCCGGGGGTGACGGGGCTGCGCGACGCCGACGAGCTGGTCGAGCTGTACGACAACCATGCCCGCACGTTGCACCGGTACCTGGCCATGAGGGTCGATCCGCAGGTCGCCGACGACCTGGTGTCGGAGGCGTTCCTGACCGTGTGGGAGCGGCGGGCCGACTTCGACCCGAGCCGGGCCAGCCTGCGGGCATGGCTGTACGGCATCGCGACGAACATGCTGCGCCAGCACGTGCGCGCCGAGGGCCGCCGACTCCGGGCCCTGGCCCGCGAACACGGGCGTCGTGTCGTCGGCGATCGTCTGGACGAGCGGACCGCCGCCGTCCTCGACGCCGAGAGCCTCGTCGGGGGCTTGGCCGAGACGCTGGCCGGGCTGCGGCCCGAGGAGCGGGACGTGCTGCTCCTGGTGGCCTGGGCCGACCTGGCGCCGGCCGAGGTGGCCGAGGTGACCGACACCCCGGTGGCCACCGTGCGGACCCGGCTGTTCCGGGCCCGGGCCAAACTTCGTGCGCGGATCAAGGGACAGGAGGGTGAGGACGATGCGTGACGGACTGCGGCCCGCGGAGGACGGCGTGGTCAAGCGGGCGGTGTCGGAACTGCCCGAGATGTCCGATGAGGCGTTCGACGCCGGCCGGGCGAAGCTGCTGGCCCGGATGGGCCGAACGGCCGCTGAACCGGCCGCCGCCGAGCGGGCGTTCGAGCCGGGCGCTGCCGAGCGGGCGTTCGAGCCGCCCGGTGCCGAGCCGGGCGCTGCCGAACAGGCCGCTGCCGAGCCGGATGGTGGTGTTCAGGCCGCCGGCGGGCCGGCCGCGGCAGCCGCTGTCGTGCCGATGCAGCGTCGTCGGGGGCGCCACATCGCCTGGCTGGCGGCGGCCGCGGTGGTGGTCGGCGTGATGGTGGTCGCCCTGGTCGGCCCGTCCGTCATGCCAGGCGGCGACGGACCCGAGCCGAAGATCGGCAGCGCGGTGGCGGCCGAGGCGCTGAGCCAGGCGGCCAGCAAGACCGGCGACGTGGTGCTCCAGCCGGGCCAGTTTCTCTACGTGCGCAGCCGCACGATCACGGGCGCGTCCGGCGACGGCGGGCTTGACCCGGTCAAGTGGTACTACACCACCGACGAGACCTACGAGACCTGGATCCCGGCCGACCAGGGCCAGTTGTGGGAGCACAAGCGGACCAGTTCGGGCGTCAAGAAGTTCCTCAAGGGCTCGGCCGCGGACCTGCCGAAGGGCATCCAGATCGAGGTGCTCGGCGACTGGAAGGCCCGCGGCGGCAACTTCTTCGGCGACCAGGCGGTCAACTTCTGGCACCCGACCCCGGCCTACCTGGCGGCGCTGCCCCGCGACCCGAAGCAGCTGTACGTGAAGCTGCGCGCGGAGGCCGCCGGCAACGAGGGCGACATCCTGCTCGGTGAGATCGGCGCGGGCCTGGAGACCGGCCTGATCTCGGCCGACCTGCGCAAGGCCGTGTTCCAGGCCCTGGCCTACCTGCCGACCCTGAAGGTGGTCGGCACGGCGACGGACCTGGACGGCCGGCAGGGCGAGGCGTTCGGCCTCGTCGTGGACTCCCAGCTGCACGAGATGATCATCGACACCGCCACCGGCGAGTACCTGGGCGCCCGCACCGTGCTGGTGAACGACTGGCACGGCATCAAGGCCGGCACCGTGCTGGGCGGCTCCACGCTGACCAGCAAGGTCGTCGGCGCTATGGGCCAGCGCTGATCGCCTCGGCCAGCGCCTTGACCAGCTGGTCCCGCTGCTGAGGGTCCTCGCGGACGGAGCCGTCCGACTCGATGTGCGCGAACACCGTGCCCATCGAGTCGGCGGCCTGTCCCTGCACATTGGTGGTGCCTTCGAGGTGGCCGCAGCTGGCCTGCCAGGCCCGGCAGACCACGGTGCCGTCGGCCTCGATGCGGTCGGCGATCCGCTCGTGCAGACGCGTGTGCGGGGTGGAGCCGCCGGAGACGACCACGCCGGTGCCGGGCAGGCTGCTGCTGTCGAAGCCGTGCAGCTGAATCTGGGGCAGGCCCTTGCGGGCCAGCGCGGTGGCGACGAGGTTGAACAGCGAGTTCGCGTTGTGGGCTACGTCCGCCAGACCGTTGGCCGCCCTGCGGTGCGCGCCGGCGATCAGGACCGCCGATCCGGGCAGCGCCCGGTACAACTGGACACCGACCTGTTCGGTGTCCAGATCGAAATTGGGGTGCGGCACCTCGATGACCTGCCGCGCTTGCGCGCCGTAGTCGGCGATGTACATGCCCCAGCCCCGCTCGTCACCGGGTTCGGTGGCCGCCATGACGAACTGCCGGCCGGTGGCGGAATCCTTCCCCGTGGTCAACGCAAATCCCAATGGTGTAAGCGTTTTCACCTCACTCTGAGTGTCCTTTCCGCCCGTGAGCAGGGGAATCAGGCCGGCCAGGGCGCTTTCTCCCTCACGCACGGTGGGCGGCCGATAGGACGCGTCCGAACGGAGCGCGGCCGCGAACTGTGAGGCGCGCTCGACAAGATCGATCTTGGGGGTCCGGTCCGGGATGTTGATCACAGCCAGCACCGCGACGCAGACCAGTCCGAGCGCGGTGACCAGCAAGTTCCGTGCAGACACAAAAAATTCTCCGAGGTTTCGGGCTGCCCGGCGGTGGCGCTCGCGGTCGTTCGGTGGCGAATAGTGCTTGCCTTGTGACTCGAATCATACTCTAATAGGCAATGAAGTAGACAGTACGAGTGGAACGCTGCACCCCGCCGCCGCGTTTGACCGTCCTCTGTGGACCCTGAACATGGAGAGCGCGCGTGGTGGCGAACAAGGCCGGCCTCGAGCCGGTGGAGAGTGGATTTCCGGGCGGACTGCGAGCACCGCTCGCGGTTGTCGGAGCCGCATTGTGCCTGCTCGTGGCCTGGTGCGTGATCCAATTACCGGCGGCCGCCCGCAGCGGCGGGGCATTGGCCGTCGCCCAATCCCAAGAATTACTCGTGAACGACCTCGCTCGCGCCACCGCCGACTCGATCGGCGACGTCGCGGGCGACCTCAGCACGGCCAGCGCCCTGTACACCGTGCACCCCGACCCGACGCCGGCCGGCACCCTCGCGGCGATCACCCGGGGCACCCCGCAGGCCCTGGGCCTGGCCCTGGTCCAACGGGGCGTCGGCACCCTGCTGGCCGGCACGGGCGAGCCGGTGCCGGTGGAGTCGTTGCCGAACAAGGACATCGACCGCATCACCGTCGCGCTGGTGCGTGACCAGTCGGGGGCGACGGTCGTGCTGACCGCGGCCCCGCTGACCGGCACCGATTGGCTGATTCTGGTCACCACCGGCCTGAAAATCCCGGCCCACACGCTGTCCGGTCAACCGGCCGAGGCATTGCTGCTGACCACGGTCGACGGACAGGTGGTGAAATCCCGCGGCGCGTTCGATCCGAAATACCAACCGATGGTGACCGCGGCCAGCACGAATTCGACGGCCGTCGGCAGCATTGTCGGCGACGCCGGCAAGGGACCGGTGGTGGATGGCGCCCGAACCACGCCCATTGCCGTCTATGCCCCGATTCTGACGGGTGATCCCGCTCGGCCACTTGGGCTCAACCTGGTGCTCGTCGGCTCCGCCCCGTCCCAGGGCACGGCGCAGACGCCGGTGGAAACGGCCTGGGTGACGGCGGTGCTGGCCGCGGCCGTGCTGGCCTCGCTGGCGCTGCTGGGCTTCGGCTTCGTGGTGCCGCTGCGACGGCTGCGGGCCGAGGCGCTCGGCGGTCACCGTCGTCGCAAGTACCGCCTGCGTGAGGCCGCGGTGGTGTCGGCGACGCTGCGCGACGAGATCCTTCCGGTCAAGCGTGGCTGGATTTCCGCCCGGCTGTTCGTTGTCCTGGCGGTGGCCCCGCTGTTGCTCTGTTCGGCGGCAATCGGGGTCATCGCCGGAGAAGCGGTGCCGAACGTGCCGGACCTGGTCGTCCAGGGCGAGCGCGGGCTGGCCGAGGTGACCGCCGGCGCGCTGCGTGACCAGATGTCGGCGAGCCTGAGCGATCTTCGCACCTTCGCCACCCGCGCGACCGGCGACGTCGCCTCGCTGAAACCGGCGCTGGCCAACCTGATGACGCAGAACAAGCGTTACCGCAGCGTCTACGTCACCGACGCCAACGGCGCGGTCCAGGTCGACGCCGGCCGTGCGCCGCTGCGCACCATCGAACGCCCGCCGGGCGGATCCGGTCTGCACCAACAGAACACCGCAGGCCGGATTCCCGTGCTCTATGCCAGCACCCCGTTGCCGGACCGCTCGCACGTGCTGATCGGCGAACTGGATGTGACGAGGCTGTCGTCGATCCTGCGGCGCAGCGCCGGCAACGGCAAACTCGTCGACTCCGGACTGCGCACGCTGGCCTCGGCCGATGGTTACCGTGCCTTCGATGTGTTGTCCGACCAGGCCTTGCGGCAGAGCGTCACCGACGCGCTCGGCGGCGTCGGCCGGCCGGGCACCGACCAGATCGACGGCCAGTGGTACGTCGTCGCGGCGGCCACGGTCACCGGCTCGCCCAGCACCGATCCGCTGCGCTGGACCGTGGTGCTGGAACAGCCGTTGACCACGCTTCCCTTGCCGGACAACGTGGTTCGCCGCTACGCGCTGTTCGCCGCGCTGGCCGTTGGCGCGGCCGGGCTGTTGCTGCTCGGCTGGTACCACCTGTGCTTCGTGCGGCCGCTGCGCCGGCTAGCCGCCGCCGCGGTCAACCTGGAGCAGGGCGACCTGAAAACCGTGATCTACCCGGAGCGGCTCAACGAGATCGGGACGCTCAGCCAGTGTCTCGACGACGCGCGCAGACAGCGGACCGCCACGACCGCCCCAGTCCCCCTGCTGGTCTAGGAGCACGGATGCGTTTCCTCTTCACCGTCTATGCCTTGTCCTGCCTGGTGTTGCTGGTGTGCGGGATCGTGGAACAGCGAAGACACGACAAGAACCTGGGCCGTATCAGGCATCGGGTGTTGGTCAACGGGATCCGGGGCAAGTCGTCGATCACGCGGCTGTGCGCGGGCGCGTTGCGGGGTGGGGGAATGGTCACCGTGGCCAAGACCACCGGCACCGCCGCGCGCTTCATCCACCCCGATGCGCGAGAGGAGCCGGTGCACCGGAAGTTCAACATCGCCAACGTGGTGGAGCAGATCGCCATCGTGCGCCGGGCCGCCGGCTACGACCCTGACGCCCTGGTGATGGAGTGCATGGCGGTGGCGCCGGCGTTGCAGGAGATCAACCAGACCAAGCTGATCCGCTCGGACATCGGCGTGCTGTGCAACGTCCGGGAGGACCACCTCGCGGAGATGGGGCCGACGCTGGACGACGTGGCCCGCTCGCTGTGCCGGTCGATGCCGGTCGGCGGCGTGTGCGTGACGGCCGAGCGCGACCGGCTGCACATCCTGCAGGAGGAGGCCGACAAGCGTCAGTGCCGACTGATCGCCGTGGATCCCGAGGAGATCACCGACCAGGAGTTGGCCGCGTTCGACTGGATCACGTTCAAGGAGAACGTGGCCATCGCGCTGAAGGTGGCCGAGCTGTTGGACATCGGCCGCGCCGACGCCATGGCCGGCATGTGGGCCGCGCCGCCCGATCCCGGCGTGCTGCGCGTGGACCGCTACACCGCCGACGGCAAGCGCCTGCACTTCGCGAACGTGTTCGCGGCCAACGATCCCGAGTCGACGGTGATGAACATCGAGCACCTGCTCGACCACGGCGCCATCGGCCGGCCGCTGCACATCGTGATCAACTGCCGGCCGGACCGCATCGAGCGCAACGGCCAGATGGGAGCGTTGATTCCCCGCCTGCAGCCCGATCGTGTGCTGCTGATCGGCGAGCCCACCCGCAGCGCCCTCAACGCCATCCCGTCCTCGTGGCGGCCCCGCGTCGTCGACCTCGGCGGCCGGCGCAGCGCGCCCGAACTGCTGCACGCGCTCGTCGCCGGCATCGACGGGCAGGCCTCGCTCGCGGCCATCGGCAACATCCACGGCCAGGGCGAAGTGCTGCTCGCCCAACTGGAAACACTGGAGCGGTTATGATCAGCCAGGAGCTGTCGCCGGAGGTGGCCACCCTCGGGCTGGCCATCGGTTTGTTGTTCTCCCTGCTGTGTTATCTGACGACGAACCTGTCCCCGGGCGGCATGATCACTCCCGGCTGGCTGGCGCTGACCCTGGTCGAGGACTACCGCCGAGCCGCGCTGGTGGTGCTCACCACCGTGCTGACCTACCTGGCGACCTTAGGCCTGAGCAAAATCGTGATCCTGTACGGCAAACGCCAGTTCGCGGCGGTGGTGCTGCTCGGCGTTCTGTTGCAGACAACCGTTTTCGTGCTGATACAGGACCATTATCCGCTGCTGTACGTGCACGAGACCCTGGGCTTCGTGGTGCCGGGTCTGATCGCCTATCAGCTCGTTCGCCAGCCGCCCGCCGTGACCGTGCTGGCCACGGGGTCCGTTGCCCTTGCCTCGTACGGAGTTCTGGCCAGCGGTGTGCTGGTCGGCCTCATCCCCACCTCGTAGGAGCATTGCCGTGAAACACATCAGGGCAGCAGTGTTGCTGACCACGCTGGTCACCTCCGGCGCCGCGGTGGTGCATCTGGCGCAGGCCCAGGACGTGCCGACGAGGGCCCGGGACAACGGCGCGGTCGTCGCCTTCGCGCAGGCCCATCCGGCCAGCACCAAGTACAGCTTCGTCCGCCTGGACGGTCCCGCCCGGACCGCGGTGTTGGACGAGCACGCCCGGCTGGTGGCCATGTTCACCGACGGCGCCCGCACCGCCGTCCTCAGTGGACAGAGCCGGACCTTCGCCGATCCGCAGCGCACCAGCGCCGTGGTCACGACGTCCAACTGGGTCCGGCTGGCGCCCCAGCCGTGGAAGGCGGGGGCCGAGAAGGAGGCCTGGTTCCGGCCCTGGCTCGACCAGGAGCTCACCGACCGCAGCCCCGACGTCCTGGCCGTCGCCACGCAGTACGTCACCTTCGCCCACTTCGCCGACGGCGCCGACTACAGCGACTTCCTCGGCATCACGGTGCGCGGCGTCAAACCCCGCAAGGACCACTTCGGCGACGTCGACTCGGCCGGCTATGTGCGGCTGGTGTACGGCTACCGCCTGGGCTTTCCCATCGGCGACGGTGGGCTGCCCCGCACACCCCAGGAGATGCCCAAGGCCCCCCTCGGCGCCGCCATCGCCGACAACGCCGTCGGTTCCCCCCAGACCCGATTCCTGGCCCAGCCGGGGGACCTGCTCCTGTTCAGCACCGACGGCTCCAAGGGCGCCGTCGACCACGTGGGGATCTACCTCGGGGTGGACGACGCCGGTCAGCAGCGCTTCATCGCCTCCCGCGGCACCCCCGACGGCCCCAGCTTCGGCGACTCCAGCGGCCGCTCGGTGCTGGACGACGACGGCCCCTACGCCGCCGGCCTCTGGGGCATCCGCCGCCTCTGACCCCCGCGAGTCCCGCTCTCGGGCAACCATGTGTTGAGTTCACGCCTGCCCGAGAGCGGGACTCGCGGTTACCTCCGACCCCGGCGAGTCCCGCTCTCCGGCACACCGAAATACGGTTTCGAGCAGACCGCTAGGCCTTGTGCCCGACCCCGGCGTACGGCAGGGAGTTGATGGCCGGGTCGTCGGAGATGCCGCCCATGCCGTCGGGCCGCCACATGGGGCAGCCGACCAGGCCCGGCTCGACCAGGTCGAAACCGTCGAAGAAACGCAGGACCTCGGCGTGGGTGCGGGGAAAGGGCTGGTTGTGGGTGTTCTGGTCGTACACCTTGACGGCGTCGCCGAGGTTGCGGGCGTCGCCGTCGGCGGCGACGTGGGAGACGGCGATGTAGCTGCCGGAGGGCAACGCGTCGCGGTAGCCGGCGACGACGGCGGCGGGATCCCAGGCGTCGGGCATGAAGTGCAGGAGCAGCAACATGAACAGGCCGACCGGCTCGGAGAAGTCGAGCAGGCGCTTGACCTCGTCGGACTCCAGGATGGTCGACCGGTCGCGAGCGTCGGCATGGACCACCGCGGCGCGGTCGTTCTTGCTGAGCAGGAGCTCACTGTGCGCGACGGCGATGGGGTCCCGATCGACGTACACGACACGACAGGACGGGTCGAGCTGCTGGACGATCTCATGCAGGTTGCCGGCAGTGGGCAGGCCGGAGCCGATGTCCAGGAACTGCCGCACCCCGGACCGGACCATGAAGATGGCGGCCCGGCGGAGGAAGGCCCGGTTGAACCGGGCGGCCTCGCGCACCCCGGGCATGATCTTGTTGATCTTCTCGGCCAGCTCCCGGTCGGCGGCGAAGTTGGAGGCCCCGTCCAGCCAGTAGTCGTACACCCGCGCCGGGTGCGGAATGGTGGGATCGATCTCCGGCGGCACCCAGCTCAGGTCCCCGTTCATAACCCACCTCACGTCCGAGCCCGAAAGAGGGAGCCTAGACGGACGGCCGCGGCGCAGCTACCGGCAACCCGATCGGGTGGTCCTGGGCGCGGCCACTCGCCGTAGCGGTCATGCCCCCCTATCGTGAACCGGCCGCGAACCGATCGTGGGGTGGGAAGGCTTGTCCGCCAAGCAGAACGTCACCGAAGACGCGCCGGTCGTCCCCGGGCGGTGGCCCGTGATCGGTCACACCGCCGCCATGCTGCGACGACCGCTGCGTTTCCTGTCCTCGCTGCCGGCCTACGGCGAGGTCGTCAAGATCTACCTGGGCCCGCTGCCCGTCTACATGGTGACCGGCCCCGAGCTGGCCATGAAGCTGCTGACGGCCGACAGCTACGACAAGGGCATCGTCTTCGACAAGATGCGGCCGCTGTTCGGCAACGGCCTGGCCACCTCCAACGGCGACTTCAACAAACGCCAGCGCCGCCTGGTGCTGCCGGCCTTCCATCGCACGCGTATCGCCTCGTACGCCGAGACGACCATGACCCGGCTGGCCCAGGAGTCGATCGCCGACTGGAAGGCCGGCCAGGTCGTGGCCCTCGACGAGCACCTGCAGAACCTGGTGATGAGCATCGCCGGCCGCACGCTGTTCGCCACCGAACTCGGCCAGGACGTGCTCGACGAGATCCAGCGCAGCGTCCCCGATCTTCTGGACAACGTGCTGGTACGGGCGTTTTCGCCGCGGTTGGTCGAACGCCTGCCCATCCCCGGCAACCGCCGGTTCGACGCGGCGGCGGCCCGGCTGCGTGAGGTGATCCCACGGGTGGTGCTGGCCGCGCGCGAGGGCGGGACCGATCACGGTGACCTGGTGTCGATGCTGCTCATGGCCCGTGACGAGGACACCGCCGAAGGCATGACCGACGAGCAGGTGCACGACGAGGTCGTCACCATCCTCACCACCGGCGCGGAGACCACGTCCGTCGCCCTGGCCTGGTTCTTCCACGAGATCGCGCAGGATCCGGACATCGAGCACCGGTTGCACGCCGAGATCGACCAGGTCCTCGCCGGCCGCACGGTCACCTTCGCCGATCTGCCCCGACTGGAGTACACGCAGCGTCTGGTCAACGAGATCCTGCGCCGCAACCCGCCGCTGATCCTCATGCGCCGGGCCCGGGCCGACGTCACGCTCGGCGGCGTCGAGATCCCCGCCGGCACGGAGGTCGCGGTCAGCCAGCACACGCTGCACCGGGATCCCCGCTGGTTCCCCGATCCCGACCGTTTCGACCCGGACCGCTGGCTGCCGGCACGGGCGGAGAAGCTGCCGCGCGGCGCCTTCATCCCGTTCGGCGCGGGCATGCGGCTGTGCCCGGGCCACCTGTTCGCCCAGACCGAGATCGCGGCCGTCGCCGCCACCATCGCCGCCCGCTGGCGGCTCGTGCCCGTGCCCGGCGCGAAGGTGAAGCCCCGGCTGGCCGCCACCATGCAGCCCAACCGACTGCCGATGACAGTTCTGCCACGTCACTGAGGAGATGTTGTGAAGCTTGTCCGCAAGCTCGCCGTGCTGGCGCTTGCCTGTGTCGCGGGACTGAGCGGGGCGGTGGCGCCGCCGACGGCCGTCGCCTCGGCGGCGAACTGCTCGCAGGCCGAGCTCCCGGTGAGCGCGCCGGCCCTGCTGCCGCTGTTGACCTCCCCGGCCAAGGTGCACGGCCAGTTGTGCGTGCCGGACGGCGCCTCGCCGTCGGCGGTGCAGTTGCTGGTGCACGGCGGCACCTACAACAGCGCCTACTGGGATCTGCCCTATCAGCCGGATCAGTACTCGTACCAACGAGACATGGCCAAGCACGGCTACGCCACGTTCGCGGTGGACGTGTTAGGGGCCGGGCAGAGCAGCCATCCGCTGAGCCTGCCGCTGACGGTGTGGGCCGAGGCCGAGGCGCTGCACGAGGTCATCGGGCAGCTGCGAAACGGTGCCGTGGGCGGGATTCGCTTCGGCAAGGTGGTGATCGTCGGGCACTCGGTAGGCTCCGGCATCGTCGCCTCGGAGGCATCCACCTACAAGGACGTCGACGGCGTGATCCTCACCGGGGTCACGCACATCCCGTCAATTCCCGCGCTGGGGCTGGGTGCGGCGCTCGGGCTGATCCCGGCGTTCCTGTCGTCGGTGCAGAATCCCGGCGATCCCCTGTACTTCACCACAAAGCCCGGCGCTCGCGCCCCGTTGTTCTACAACACGGCCGACGCCGACCCGCAGGTGATCGCCGCCGACGAGGCGACGAAGGACCAGGTTTCGGCGCCGGGTATGGGAACCGTGGCGGTGTTCGGCATCGTCGTGCCGGTGACCTTGGGCATCAACGTGCCGGTGTTGCAAGCTGTCGGCTCGCAGGACGTGTTGTTCTGCGGCCTGCTCGCGCTGCGCGACTGCTCGTCGGCCTCGTCGCTACGGGCCCAGGAGGCCCCGTTCTACTCGTCGGCCGCGAAGTTGTCGGTGTATGTGCTGCCCAGCGCGGGCCATTCCCTTGCGCTGCATCGCAATGCCGGCGCCTACCGGGACGCGACCCGCGCTTGGCTCGGCTCCACGCTGGGCATCTGAGGGGGCGGGTTCTAGTCCGGCCACTCGCCGGTGACCCGCTCGTACGCCTTGGCGCCCGCGCGGTCGGTGGCCGCCTTGACCAGGCCGAACACCGCGCCTTCGATGGCCGCGGCCGTGAGGACGCGGGCCCAGGCCTGTTGACGATCCGTTGCCGTCGGAGTTTCGTGCTCGCCGGTGGCCACCCGCCAGAGCCGTTTCGACACGGCCCCGGCGGCGGCCCCGGCGAGCACGCTCAGCAACATTCCTAGTGCCTTGTAACCGAGTTTGCCCATGGTGGCCGGGTGCCACCCTGGGTGTCATTCGAAACCGTCAGTACCAGTGGGCGCGGCCGCCGATGCGACGGCCGGTGCCGCCCACGATGGCCAGGATCGCTCCGACCACGGCCAGGATGATGCCGATGGTCCACAGCGTGGGAATGCCGAAAATGAAGCCGACGATCAACAGGATGACCCCGAGGGTGATCACGGCTCGACCTCCTTAGTTCGATGTCGACCACCGGATGCCCGGCGGGCGCGGGCGAAAACCGGCCATTCGGACCAACATCAGGAGTTTCGGCCGCCGCCGCACGTGGTAATCCCCTGGTGTGGACACGGTTGTGCTGGCTGACGTCGACGGCACGCTCGTCGACAGCAACTATCACCACGCGGTGGCGTGGTTCCGCGCGTTCCGCGATTGCGGCGTCACAGTCCCGATCTGGCGGATCCACCGCGCGATCGGCATGGGCGGCGACCAACTCGTCGAAGCCGTTGCCGGCGAGCGCGTCGAGTTGCTGCACGGTGACGACGTGCGAGCGGCGTGGGCGGAACAGGTCAAGCCGTTCCTGGCCGAGATCACGCCGCTGTCCGGCGCGAGGGACCTGCTGGTCGAGGTGAAGCGCCTGGGCTGCGGGCTGGTGCTGGCCAGTTCCGGCAAGCCGGAGCACGTCGAGCACTACCTGGACCTGCTCGGCGCGCGGAACATCGCCGACGGCTGGACGAGCTCGGAGGACGTGGAGGCCACCAAGCCGGCCCCGGACCTGTTGGGCGTCGCGCTGAACAAGGTCCCGGCCGAGCGCGCGCTCGCCCTTGGCGACTCCGTCTGGGACTGTCAGGCCGCCGGCAAGCTGGGCATTCCCACCGTGGCGCTGCGCACCGGCGGCTTCGGCGAGGCCGAGCTGCGGGAGGCCGACGCGGTGCGGGTGTACGACGACCCCTCATCGCTGCGGGCCGAGCTCCGGGACGTGCTGGAGCTGGTCTGACATCATCGCCGCATGACGGATGTCGACGCGTTGACCGCGCTCACCGAGGGCGACCGCCGACGGGCCCGGGATGTGGCCGCCGCCGGCACATCGCTGCTGGCCCGAGCCCTGACGACGTACCTGGACCACGAGGACGTCGGTTCGGTGTACGACCAGCCGGCGGCATTCGCGGCGTTCATCAGCGGCGGCGGCAACGTCGGCCTGTACGCGGCGGTCGAGGGCGCCTTGGCCGACCAGTACCGGTCGCTGAACCCGTTGCGGCTGGCCGACATCGGCTGCGGCGACGGGCGCGTGATCCGCAATGCCCTTGCCGCCGGCGGACATCTGCCCGATTCGCTGACGTTGATCGAGCCGTCGGCGGCGCTGCTCGCGCAGGCCGTCCGGGATCTGACGCCGACGCGTGCCTACGCCGGCACGGTGCAGTCCTTCCTGTCCGAAGTGGACTCCGACTTCGACCTGGTCGAATCCACCTTCGCCATGCACACCATCCCGCACCACGAGCGCACGGAAGTCCTGACTCGACTGCGCGATCGCACCGACCGGCTGGTGATCGTCGACTTCGACGTGCCGGACGTCGAGCACGGCAGCCCCGCGCACCTGAGGTTCCTGGCCGAGACCTACGAGCGCGGATTGTCCGAGTACACCGAGGATCGCGACCTCGTCGCCGGCGGGTTCCTGATGCCGGTGCTGGTCGGCCAGCTGGCCCCGGGCGCGAGACGGGTCACCTGGGAGCAGCCGGCCGCCGCCTGGCGGGCACAAGCGCAAAAGGCCGGCTACCGGACCGTTTCCGTCGCCACACTGCACGACTACTGGTCCTCGCCGGCCTTCCTGCTCGTCGCCGAGTGAGGCCCGGCGGCTGCTGCCGGCCGCCGGGCCCGAAACTCAGCCCTTCACGTCGATCTTGCCGACGTTCCAGCCGCTCAGGCTGACCACGGGGCTCGCGCCCTTGAGGTCGGCCGACTTCCAGCTGACGGTCAGGGTCTGCGACTCGCCGGGCCACAACGTGATGTCGTTGTCGTCCCACAGGGTCGAGGTCACCTGGTTGTCACCCGGCTGCTCGCCGCCGGCCGCCGTGCCGCGCCGCACGTCGGCCCGCAGGAAGAAGCCGACCGTCGGCGTGGTGGAGGTGTTGGTGATCGTCACCTTGGTCTCGCGGTCCGCCCCGTCCGGCCCGGCCGCCGTGGTCGTGCTGGCGGTGGCCGAGACGGTGGCCGCCTTCAACGACTTCAGGCCGGTCAGGTCGCCGTAGGTGGTCATCGTGGCCTGCGGGTTGCCCAGCGTGGACGACCAGTTCACCGCGTCCTGCTTGGTGGGCTGCCAGTACACGTTGCGGTCCACGACGGCGTTGTTCTGCTTGACCAGCAGCTCGACGAAGTACACGTTGCCCGGGGTGCTGGTCGGCACCTTGGGCTTGATCACCGCGTTGCGAACCTGCTGCGGCGTCAGCGAAAGACCGTTGACGCCCTGGTCGTCGAGCACCTTTCCGTTGGTGTCGTAGACCTTCGCCTCGACCGAGACGTTCGACTGCGTGCTACCGGACAGGTTGTCCAGCGTCACCGTGTTGTTGTCGATGGCGAACAGCGCGTGCAGCGACTGGTTGGCCTTCTTCGCGCCGAAGAAGCTGCCGGCCTGGTCGCCGTCGTAGTTGTACAGGTCCCACAGCAGCGTCGGCCAGCCCTTGTTGGCCTGCCAGTAGATCGTGCCGGTCGACGGCGCCGCCGCGTTGGTCGAGTGGTCCAGGAACGCCTCGAACTGGGCCCGGGTGTTCTCGTAGTTCTGCACCTGCGCCTCCTGCACGTACGAGGCGAGGTCGCTCCACTGGCCGTAGCGGTTGGTCAGCGCCGTGTCGAAGGTGAACAGCGTGCCGAACTTGTAGCCGCCGTGCCCGGTCTCGTAGTTGGCGTGGTACTGGTTGAAGCTCGGGTTCTGCCACAGGTTGGACTGGTCGGACGCCGACAGGAAGCGGTTGATCGAGTCCAGCGTCGGCACGGTGTCGCCGGCGCTCTCCTCGCTGTCGAAGCCCCACGAGCCGCCCGCGTTGGTGCGGTCGTCGCCGCTGTCGTAGTGGCTGGTGTCGTACCAGTAGTTCGGCGGCACGTAGTCGTACGGGCCTTCCTTCTCACCGGACGCGCCCAGCTGCGGGCTGCTCTTGTACTCGGCCGAGGAGATGACCGGCTGGCTGAAGTCGGCGGCCTTGAAGCCGTTCAGCTCGGCCGTCTCCACCTTGGCGCTGGGCTCGTTGTCGCTCCAGCTGTAGGTGAACACGCTGGGGTGGTCGCGCTCGTTCTCGCCGATCGTCTGGGCCGACAGCGTGAGCAGGCTCAGCGTCGCCGCGGCCGTGCCCGGCGTCTCCCAGAAGTCGCAGCACTGCTGGCCGGAGTCGATCAGCATGCCGGCCCGGTCCATCTGCTGGAAGAAGTCGTCCGGAGGAAGGTGGCCCTCCAGCCGGATCACGTTGAGCCCCATGTTCTTCAGCAGCGCGACCTGCCTCGACACGTCGGACGAGTCGTAACGCAGGAACAGGTCCGGCGCGAAACCGCCGCCGCGCACCACGAACGGCACGCCGTTGACCGAGTACTGCCGCACACCGTCCGGCGCCGCCGGCGCCTTGCCGATCAGGGCCGTGGTGATGGTGCGGATGCCGAACTGCTCGTGCGTGGTGTTGCCGCCGGTGACCGTGGTGTCCACTGTGTACATGGGCTGCGCGCCCATCTGGTACGGCCACCAGACCTGCGGGTGCGAGATCGTCTGCACCGGGAACGTCACCGTGGCCTTGGAATGCGCGGCCACGGTCACGTTCTGGGTCACCGTGATCGGCGTTCCGCCGGACGGGGGAGTGATCGTCGCCGTCGCGGTGCCGGTCTGGCTGGAGGATCCGCCGTTGGTGACATCCGCCTTCACCGTCAGCTTGGAGCTGCTCAGGTCGGCGTTGTTGTTCTGCACCACGTGCGCGTTGCCGACCGACAGGGCGTTCTGCACCAGCAGCTGGATCGGGAACTGGATGCCGGTGTTGTTGTCCGGCGGCAGCTGGCTCCAGTCGACGTCGTCCATCGTCAGCATCTTGGACGGGTCGTTCGGGTACATCTCGACGGCCAGCGAGTTGTTGCCGGACTTGAGCGTGCCCGTCACGTCGAACGTGAACTTGGTGTACGCGCCGGTGACGGTCGTGGAGGTGGCGACCTCCTTGCCGTTCACCCAGACGTCCGCCTTGCCCACCACGCCGTTGACGATCAGCGAGGCCGACTGGCCCGAGGTCAGCGCGGCGGAGAAGTCGGTGCGGAACCACCAGGGCGTGGCGAACTGGGCCGTCGTCACCGGGCCCGAGTTCTTCTTCTGCGTGCCGAAGCACTTCTTCATGTTGTCCGCGACGAACACGTCCGGGCACTTGTTGTTCTGCAGCAGCGCCGTGATCTCCGTGCCCGGCGCGCCCCCGTCGTCCGGCTGAACCTTCAGCCAGCTGGAGGTGTCGAAGCCCGGCGTCGAGATCTTGGCGCCGCCTTGCGTCGCGGTCGCGCTGCTGAGCACCGTCCAGCCCGCGGTCCCCAGTGTGGTCAGGCCGGGCGGTGCGGCGGCCGCGCTCGTGGGTACGGGACCCACGAGCACTAGCGCGGCGCCGAGCACCGCGCCGATGACTCGCTTCATGGTCAGCTCCTTGCGGACGACGTGACACGGGCGAGCGGCGGTGGCGGCGTTCCGCTGCTTGGACCAGTATTAGGAAAGTTTCCTTCCTATAGCCGCACAGCCTCCCGGCAATCGTCGACGGCTGTCAATAGCCCCGCCACGTTCGCCCATTTCGCCCGTTTTTTCGCCTCGCCGACCCGAAGTCGGCCGTATCCCTCCACTGTGGACAGACCGGGGGTGGCGCGACTTCTCCGGCGCGACGGGAGCGATCACGGCGAATCCGATGAGCCCCTGGAAGGGCAGCGCGGTCACCGAGGCCACCGGCATGGGCACCGGGGCGGACCCGCCGACCAGGAGGGAAACCTCCAGGTCGTTGAGGAAACGGGCCGGCGTCGCGATGTCCTCGGGTTCGATCGGCCTAAGGGTGACAAGATCACCAGCCGGCGTGGCGCCGACTATGGCCACGCCGAAACGGAGACTGGAGGCTCAGTTAGGCTGCCGGCATGACGGACGCGATAGGCCTGCGCGAGCGCAAGAAGCGGGCGGCGATGGCCGCGCTGCGGGAGGCGGCGTTCGAGCTGTTCGGCCGCCAGGGCTTCGAGCAGACCTCGGTGGACGACATCGCCGCCCGGGCCGAGGTGTCGAGGGCCAGCTTCTTCCGGTACTTCAACGCCAAGGAGGACGTGCTCACCTTCGACGACGCGCAGCGGCGAGAGGCCTTCGCGGCGGAGCTGAGCCGGCGCGGGGGAGAGCCGGTGCTGGCGGCGTTGCGGGCGGCGGTGAAGGCGCACGTCAACGGCATGGACGAGGCGACGAAGGCCAGGACCGTCGAGTACGCGAAGCTGATCATGATGGGGTCGCGGACCCTGCTCGGGCAGGCCTACGAGATCCGGATCGAGTGGCTTCGGCTGGTGGAGACCCACCTGCGGACCCGCCTGGCCGACCGGGCCGAGGCGGACCTGACCGTGCCGCTGCTGGCCGACCTGACCGTGAGCGTGCTGGAGACGGCCATGCGGCTGGTCAGCGCGCACCCGGGGCAGGACTTCGACTGCATCGTCGACCACGGCTTCGACCTGATCGACTACGCCTAGATTTGCGCTGGAGCGCGCTCCAGCTTTTAGCGTCGAGGTATGACGACGACCTCACAGCACAAGATCGGCACGGGCTTCGGAGCCACCAGCACCGCGGCCGAGGTCCTGGCCGGCATCGACCTGACCGGCAAGCTGGCGCTGGTCACCGGCGGCTACTCCGGCATCGGCATCGAGACCACGCGGGCGCTGGTCGACGCCGGCGCGCGGGTGATCGTGCCGGCCCGCCGGCGCGCCACCGCGGAACAGGCCCTGGCCGGCATCGACAACGTCGAGATCGACGAGCTGGACCTGGGCGACCTGGACAGCGTGCGGGCCTTCGCCGAGCGCTTCGTGGCCGGCGGCCGCCGGCTCGACCTGGTGATCAACAACGCCGGCATCATGGCCTGCCCGGAGACGCGGATCGGCGACGGCTGGGAGGCGCAGTTCGCCACCAACCACCTGGGCCACTTCGCGCTGGTCAACCGGCTGTGGCCGGCGATCGCCGAGGGGGCGCGGGTGGTCGCCCTGTCCTCCCGTGGCCACTTCTTCTCGCCGGTCCGCTGGGACGACCTCCAGTTCGAGCGGGGCTACGACAAGTGGCAGGCCTACGGCCAGGCCAAATCGGCGAACGTGTTGTTCGCGGTGAAGCTCGACGAGCTGGGGGCCGCGAAGAACGTGCACGCCTTCGCGGTGCACCCCGGCGGCATCTGGACGCCGCTACAGCGCCACCTGTCCAAGGACGAGATGGTCCAGCGCGGCTGGATCGACGAGGCCGGCAATCAGCTGGTCAAGTTCAAGACGCCGGAGCAGGGCGCCGCGACCGCGGTGTTCGCCGCGACGTCGCCGCAGCTGGACGGCATGGGCGGCGTCTACCTGGAGGACTGCGACGTCGCCGAGTCGGTTCCCTCCGACGCGGACCCAGCGACGACCTGGGGTGGCGTCAAGGCCTACGCGCTCGACCCGGAGCAGGCCGACCGGCTGTGGACCCTGTCCGCGGAATTGACCGGCGTCAACGCATTCGCCTGAAATAGCATTCGGGCGTGGACGATCTCTGCGCCGACTGCGGCTTCCGCTACGACCTCGCCGACGCGCCGACCGCCGCGACCGACATCCGGCGGTTGGCCGGCGAGGTCGCGGCGGTGCTCAGGACGCCGGCCTTCGAGCTGGCCCGGCGACGCGAACCGGAGCTCTGGTCGCCGCTGGAGTACGGCAGCCATCTCAGGGACATGTTGCTGGTGCAGCGTGAGCGGGTGTTGCAGGCCCGCCGGGACAACGGCTTCACCTGCGTGAGCATGGGCCGCGACATTCGGGTCGAGCACGAGGGCTATGCCGATCAGAAACCGGCCGACGTGGCCCGCCAACTGGTCGATGCCGCGATGCTGTTCACCAATGCGCTCGACCGCTTGGGCGAGGACTGGGACAACGAGATGGTCTATTCCTGGCCGGAGCCGCATCGGGCGTCGCTGCGATGGGTGGCCGTGCACACCGTGCACGAGGTGCGGCACCATTTGCGGGACATTCGCGGACAACTGGCCTGACCGTAACCGGCCCGGTTGACCGGAAAACCGGGTGTTTCGGAGCCGGTCGGGCACACGTGCGCGTGTTCGGGCAGCGTCATTGCTCGATTCGCCCGCGCGTGTTGTCCGATTTGGCCGCGCCGTTCTACGGTCGGGGTGAATTCGCTGAGCGCGATCACGAGACCTGCTCCCTCCCGCGGCCGGTACCCCAGTCTGCCGCGCGGGGGAGCTTCCCGTCTCCTGGACGATCACTGGGCGGAAGGAGTGACTTCCGGCCACTGTTCGCCACAAAACCCGCCCGCGTGTCGGAGACTGTGCGGACCGCCGCCGCGACCATCGTTTGAGAGCGCTTCCACGAATCTTGACCATATGGTAGAAATTGCTCCGTGCCCGGGCGACGCGCCGCCATGACCGAAGCCGAACCGACCGCGCGGCGGCCGGTGGATGTGCGCGCCGCCACCACGGCCACCTACCTCGCCTTCGCCGGCTGCGGGGCGCTGCTGTCGAGCGGACTGGCTCGCATCCCGCAGATCCGCGACGACCTGCACCTGAACACCGGCCAACTGGGTGCGATCCTGCTGGCCGCCGCGGCCGGCGCCCTGGTCTCCCGCCCGTTCTCCGGACGGGTCGTGACCCGACTCGGACAGCGCCGCACCGTCGCCTGGATGTCCATCGGCTCCAGCGTCGCGCTGGCCCTGATCGGCCTGTCCGACGTGGGCGGCGTCGCGTTCCTGATCACCGGCCTGCTGCTGTTCGGGCTCTTCAGCTCGTCCTGGGACGTCGCGATGAACATCCAGGGCACGGTGGTGGAGCGCCGCCTCGGCCGGTCGATCATGCCCCGGTTCCACGCCGGCTACAGCATCGGCACCGTGTTCGGCGCCCTGCTCGGCGCCGCGATGATCCTGCTGGCCGTGCCGGTGGCCCTGCACCTGATCATCATCGCCGTCGCGGTGGCGGCGGCGCTGCCCTATGGGGTGTGCGGATTCCTGCCCGACGAGCGTCCGTCCACAACGGACAGTGCCGGCGTCGCGCGCGGGCCGCACAGCACCCTGCGTTACTGGCGCGAGCCCCGCACCCTGATGATCGGCGTGTTCGTGCTGGCCGCCGGCTTCAGCGAGGGCGCCGGCAACGACTGGACCGGTGTCAGCCTCATCGACGGCTACCACGTCTCGCCCGCGCTCGGCACGCTGGCCTATGCGACCTTCCTGACCGCGATGACCGCCACCCGGTGGTTCGGGTCGCGGCTGCTGGACGCCTTCGGCCGCGTGATCGTGCTGAGAATCCAGGGCGCGGTCGCCGTGCTCGGTCTCCTGTTCTTCATATTCGCCCCGGCCGTTCCGCTAGCCTTCGTCGGAGCCGCCTTGTGGGGCGTCGGCGTGGCGTTCGGCTATCCGGTGGGCATGAGCGCGGCCGCGGACGATCCGGCGCACGCCGCCGGCCGGGTCACCGTGGCGTCCTCCGTCGCGAAGATCGCCAGCTTCGCCGGGCCGCCGCTGCTCGGCCTGCTGGGTGATCACGTGTCGATCCTGCGGGCCCTGCTCGCGGTGGCCGCACTACAGGTGGTCGCGCTGTGCCTGGCGCAGGCCACCCGTCCGCTCACGTCCGTAGCCCCGGGCCGCCACCGGGCACTCGACAACCAGTGAAGACAGGAGCAACGCAGGTGGTCGACCAGCCTTACCGTGATCCGGCCCTCCCCGTCGCCGAGCGCATCGACGACCTGCTGGCCCGGATGACGCTGCCCGAGAAGATCGGTCAGATGCTCCACCTCGACGCCCGGGGCGGCGTCCGCGAGCTGATCGACGACTTCCATGTCGGCGCGATCCTGCACACCTCGCCGGAGAACCTGGTGCTGGCGATGGACCTGGCCGGCAAAACCCGGCTGGGCATCCCGTTGCTGACCGGCGAGGACTGCATCCACGGCCACTCGTTCTGGCCCGGCGCCACGATCTTCCCGACGCAGCTGGGCATGGCCTGCTCCTGGGACCCGGAGCTGGTGGAGCGGGTCGCGCGGGTGACGGCGGTCGAGGTGTCGACCACCGGCGTGCACTGGACCTTCTCCCCGGTGCTGTGCATCGCGCGGGACCTGCGGTGGGGCCGGGTCGACGAGACCTTCGGCGAGGACCCGTTCCTGATCGGCGAGTACGCGTCGGCGATGGTCAAGGGCTACCAGGGCGACGGGCTTTCCGACCCGACCGCGATCCTGGCCTGCGCCAAGCACTTCGCCGGCTACTCGGAGACGCAGGGCGGCCGGGACGCCACCGAGGCCGACATCTCGCGGCGCAAGCTGCGCTCGTGGTTCCTGCCGCCGTTCGAGCGGGTGGCCCGCGAGGGCTGCCGCACGTTCATGATCGGCTACCAGTCCATCGACGGCGTGCCGATCACCGCGAACCAGTGGCTGCTCAAAGAAGTCCTGCGCGACGAGTGGAAGTACTCCGGCACGCTGGTGACCGACTGGGACAACGTCGGCCGCATGGTGTGGGAGCAGCAGATCTGCGCCGACCACGCCGAGGCGGCCGCGCTGGCGGTGCGCTCCGGCAACGACCTGGTGCTGACCACGCCGCAGTTCTTCGAGGGTGCGCGGGAAGCCGTCGAGCGCGGCATTCTGTCCGAAGAGGACATCGACGCGGCGGTGCGCCGGATCCTGACGCTGAAGTTCGAGCTGGGCCTGTTCGAGAACCCGCGGGTGCCCGACCAGGAGCGGCAGAAGCTGTTCGTGGGCAGCGCCGAGCACACGGCCGTCAACCTGGAGATGGCGCGCCGCAGCCTGGTGCTGCTGACCAACGACGGCACGCTTCCGTTGGCCGGCGCCAAGGTCCGGGTCGCCGTGGTCGGCCCGAACGCGGACGACGTCGACGCGCAGCTGGGCGACTGGGCCGGCGCCTCCGGCCAGGTCGACTGGCTGCCGGACGGCCACCCCCGGCACCTGACCGAGACCGTCGTGGACGGTCTGCGGGCGGTCGTCCCTCCCGAGTGGACGGTCGACTACGCCCTCGGCGCCCGGATCGCCTCCTTCGGCCCGGATCCGGACGGCCCGGTGCTGCCGGACGGCCAGCCCGCGCCCGAGGTCGTGCGCCCCGAGCCGGCCGATCCGGCGCTGATCGCCGAGGCGGTCGCCGCGGCCGAGGCCTCCGATGTGGTCGTCGCGGTCGTCGGTGACACCATCGGCCTGGTCGGCGAGGCCCGCTCCACGGCCACGCTGGATCTGGTCGGCGGTCAGATCGCGCTGCTGGACGCGTTGGCGCAGACCGGAAAGCCGGTCGTCGTGGTGGTCATCAGCTCGAAGCCGCTGGTGCTGCCGCCGTCGGCGGAGAACGCCGCCGCCGTCGTGCAGGCGTTCAACCCGGGCATGAAGGGCGGCCGGGCCATCGCCGAGCTGCTGCTCGGTCTGGTCGAGCCCAGCGGTCGGCTGCCGATCACCGTGCCGCGGCACGTCGGCCAGCAGCCCGTGTTCTACAACCAGATCCGTGGCCAGCACGGCCACCGCTACGCCGACCTGACCCAGGACCCGCTGTTCGCCTTCGGCGAGGGCCTGAGCTACACCACGCTGGAGTACTCGGATCTGACGATCGCCGCGCCGACCGTCGGCCCTGCCGATGTCGTGCGGGCCGAGGTCACCGTCACCAACACGGGCTCACGGCCGGCACGGGAGACCGTGCAGGTGTACCTGCGCGACCTGATCACCTCGGTGACCTGGGCCGACCGGGAACTCAAGGCGTACACGCAGGTTGACGTGCCGGCGGGGGAGTCCGTGCGGGTGACCGTCGAGCTGCCGGCCGCCGACTGCACGCTCGTGACCGCCGACGGCCGCCGCATCGTCGAGCCCGGCGACTTCGAGCTGCTGGTCGGCCACTCCTCGCGGCCGCGTGACCTGCTGGCCGCGAAGTTCACGATCTCCTGATCTCCTAGTAGAAATGGGGCCCGGCGTTGCCGGGCCCCATTTCTACTGTCCGGGCAGCAGCGAGGTGTCGATCAGGCCGTGGGCCAGCACCGCTCGCCCGTCGAGATCGGCCTTGGTGTGGCGGTTCCGTAGCTCCAGCACGGTCTTCAGCTCGGCGTCGCGGAACCGGCCGGTCGGCGTCAGGCCGGTGCCGGGGCTGGTGAGCACGGCGATGTGCCGTCGGGCCAGGTACTCGTCGAACTCCAGGCGGTCCTGCACGGCCGCCATCAGCAGTTCGGGCCGGCGGCGTCCGGTGACGATGTCCCGGGCCGTCCGCAACAGCACACCGACCAGGCTGCGCAGGTCGAAACCGTTGCGTTGCAGGGAATCTCCGGTGGAGGCCAGCACGGCGCCGACGTAGGGCCCGATATCGGCCACGGTGGCCAGCCGGCGGGCGCCGCGGTGCTCGGCCCGCAGCTCGTTGCCGGCGTTGAGCACGGTCATGGTGCAGGCGCCGGTCAGGAGAGCGGTGGCCCGGCGCGGCGTGGAGCCCAGCGCGGTGATGCCGTAGCTGATGCCGAGGCGCTGCAACAGCTCGTAGCCGACGAAGGCGAAGCCCGAGCCGGGCACGTCGACGCCGAGCGTGCCGCCCTGGAGCTCGGTGATGCCGGGCGCGGCGAACAGCGACAGGCCGAGGCCGCGATCGAGCGCGGCGAGAATGCGCACGTCCTCCTGCCGGCCGAGCGGATTGTCGGGCACGCACCGATAGGCGACGACGTTGTCCGGATTTGTCATGACGGCGTCGAGCTCGCCGTCGATCAGCGCGGCGAACTGCTCCCGCGACGAGCTGGCCGGGACCTCCACCACCCGCAGACCGGCGTTGGCCAGCGCGCCGGTCCTGGCCGCGACCTCGACCAGCACCGACGGACTGAACGTGCCCAGCCTGAGCTCCCGCACCGATCGCACCTCATAACAATCGATCTGGCTCGATGACAGCCTATTGCCGTCCTGGTCGCTGGAGCAATCGCCCGCATCAGGGTGCGAACAGTTCTGGATGTTTGACCAGCTCCACCCGCGTCCGACGAATGTGCAGCTCCAGAATGCGCTCGGCCGAGGTGTGGTCGCGGTCCCGCAGAGCCTGGATGAGCAGCCGGTGCTCGCCGTTGATGATCCAGCGCCTGCGCTGCCCGGCCAGCCGGGTGAACGCCCGCCGGTAGTGCTGGGTGGTGTCCCACAGCCGATTCACGATGGCCGCCAGGTCCCCGGCGTCGTGGTGCCGGTACACCGCCCAGTGCAGCCGGCGGTCGAGCACCAGGAACTCCTCGACGTCCTCGGTCGCCTCGATCCGCTCCTGCACCGCCGTCATCGCGTCGATGTCCTCATCGGACAGTCGCGGCGCGGACTCGGCCAGCAGCAACGGCTCCAGCCGTTCGCGGACCTTGTAGCTGAGCTCGCACTCGCGCCCGTCCATCGACGCCACCCAGGCGCCCTGGTTGGCCCGCAGCGTGACCAGGCCGCGCGACTCCAGGATGCGCAGCGCCTCCCGGACCGGCAGCCGGCTGGTGTTGAGCTCGTCGGCCAGCTCGTCCTGGATGATCCGGGCGCCGGGGGCCAACCGCCCGGCCAGGATCCACTCGCGCAGCTCGTCGGCGACGCGCTGGCTGGCCACGCCGGCGGGTACGGCCACGGCTGGGGATCCCTTCAGTCGAAGGCCTCCGGGTGGTGCTCGAAGGCCTTTCCGTTGGGATAGGACACTAGCTCACACCGCATCCCCCACGGCGACAGGAAGTACACCCACCGCTGGCCCTCGCTCGGCCCCTGCTGGTGGTCGGTTCGCCGAGCACGGTCGCAGCCGGCGCATCACGGTCCGGTCGTCGACGGCCATGTGCTCGCTCATCCAGCTGCCGTCGTCGCGGTACGGGCCGAGCCGGTACATGTACTCGCAGCCCAGCACGCCGACGAAGAACTCGTGGGCCTGGTCGAGGTCCGGCACGGTGACGCCGATGTGATCGACGCCGGTCACTCCCGGATGATCACTCCGACCTCTATTGGATCCAATCCCGCCGGCAGCGCTCGTGTCGACCTCGCATCGTGTAACGGCAAGTGGGGGCGATTGGATCCAGTGTAGGCGAGAATGCCCATTCATGAGGACCTGGCCGCCGGCGCGCCTGGGTGGAGCTGCGCGCCACCGGGCACGACTGGGACGAGGCCGACGGCGACCTGCTCGGGCACGCGCAGTGGATCCGATCCTTCGAGGAACACGTGCTGGAGCTGGCCGGCCAGGGGCTCGTGCACGGGCCGGCGCACTCCAGCATCGGGCAGGAGGGCGGCGCGGTCGGCTCGGTGGCGCCGCTGCGCAGCGACGACTACGTCAACGGCTCGCACCGCGGCCACCACCAGTTCCTGGCCAAGGCGTTCGGGCCGCCGCAGTCGGCCGTCCTCGCCGTCGGCGCGGGCAAGCCCGGACCCGCCGCCATCGACGGAGCCCTTGCGGCCCAGTGGATGGCGGCGCTGGTCACGGCCTTGGAGGAGCCGTTGCGGCTGGTGGTCTAGAGCGGGTCGGTGAGCGCGCCCAGGTGATCGGTGAGGTTGATGTTCTCCGCGTAGTCGACGGGCGCGACGATGATGGACACGCCGTCGTCGTCGAGGGCCTTGCGCAGCGTGGGCAGCAGGTCGTCGGCCTGGGTGATGTGGTAGCCGGTGGCGCCGAAGCTGGCCGCGTACTGGGTGATCTCCGGGTTGGTGAACCGCACGTTGGACACCGTGCCGGTCTCCAGCCGCATCTTCCACTCGATCAGGCCGTACCCGCTGTCCTCCCACACCAGCACGGTCAGCGGGATGCGCTCCCGCACGGCGGTCTCGATCTCCTGCGAGTGCATGAGGAACGAGCCGTCGCCGGTCACCGCCAGCACCCGCCGGTCGGGACGGGCCAGGCTCACGCCCAGCGCGCCCGGCAGCGAGAAACCCATGGTGGACAGGCCGTTGGAGACCAGGCAGGTGTTGGCGGCGTAGGTCGGGTACAGCCGGGCCATCCACATCTTCACCGCGCCGGTGTCGACCAGCACGATGTCGTCACGGCCGAGCGCGGCCCGGGTGTCGGCCACGATCCGTTGCGGCGACAGGGGAAACCGGTCGTCCTGCTGTCCGCGGAACAGCTCGTCCGCCACCAGCTCGCGGATCTTGGCCGCCCCCGTGTGCGGCGGACGGGCCGGAACGGCCTCGCGCAGGGCGTCGAGGGAGCCGCTGATGTCGCCCTCGATGCCCACCGCCACCGAGTAGTGGGCGTCCACCTCGGCCGGGAACCGGTGGATGTGGATGATCTGCTTGTCGCCGTCCGGGTTGATCTTGACCGGGTCGAACTCCTGGAGCTCGTAGCCGACGGCCACGATCACGTCGGCCTGGTCGAAGCCGAAGTTGGCGTAGTCGCGGCGCATGAAACCGATGGCGCCCATGGAGTTCGGGTGGTCGTCGGCCAGCACCCCCTTGCCGTGGAACGTCGTCGCGACGGCCACGCCCGTGTGCTCCGCGAACCGGGCCAGCGCCGCGCCGGCGTGGTTGCGCGCCGCGCCGTGGCCGGCCAGCAGCACCGGATTCCGCGCCTCGCGCAGGATCGCCGCCGCCCGCTCCACCTGGCTCGCCGACGGAGCCTCCGGGTACACCACGTTGCGCGGCAACGGCTTCAGCCCCGCCGGCGCCGTCTCGATCTCCACGTCCTCCGGCACCGCCAGGTACACCGCCCCCGGCCGCTCGCTCTGCGCCGTCTTGAACGCCCGCCGCAGCATTTCCGGCACCGCCCCCGCCGACGGCACGCTGCCCGAGAACTGCGTGATCGGCGCGAACAGGCTCACCAGATCCACGAACTGGTGCGACTCCTTGTACTCGCGGTACTGCCCCACCTGCGCCGACAGCGCCACCAGCGGCGTCGAGTTCGTCGTTGCGTCGGCCACGCCCAGCTGCAGGTTGATCGCCCCCGGGCCCAGCGTCGCCGACACCACCCCGGCCTTGCCCGTCACGCGGCCGTACATCTCCGCCATGAACGACGCCGCCTGCTCGTGCCTCGTCAGCACGTACCGGATCGGCGAGGCGTCCAGCGCGTTGGTCAGCCGCATGTTCTCCTCGCCCGGTATGCCGAACACCACCTCGACGCCCTCGGCCAGCAGGCACTCCACGATCAGATCGGCGGCCGTCCGGCCGTCACGCTCTTCGGACATACCCCAGGCTTACCACTGCGCCCGGCCGAGAACCCGCCGGTGAGCCTCCTTTCACACTTCGGTAAGCCTCGGGGCGGGCCTCCGACGCCCGGTGCCGGGTCTTACCCGGGTCCGGACGGCCGCGCAGCAATGGCGATCGCCGGCATTCCGAACCGGACGTCAGAATGGACAATAAGCCGGCATTCGGTGGAATTTCGTTGATGGCAACGTATGCTTCTCCGAATCGTGCGCCGGTGTTGACGGCACACTCGACACGGCATCTTTGCCCCGGGTCTGGTGGTAGGTGGGTTGTGAGAGTCACGCTGTACCTCCTTCGTGAGGACGCGAAACTGGTCAAGGAGATCCTGCGCAAACATGAGCAGTACCAGGCTCGTGCTCTGCGTGAGCCGAATGATCCCGAGGCGGCGTGGCGTCTCTACGTGCGGACCGGTGTCGACGTCGAGGCCGTCTGGTTCAAACAAGTGAGCCTGTTGTTGGCCGATGGGCAGAATGACCGCGTGTTGACGAAAACGGCCGGCGCGGTGCTGTTGATCAGTGCCCACGGCCGGATCTTTGCGGTCACTTTCGGGACTGGGTTTCACGCGCTGAGCCGGTCGATCATCGAGCCCGATTTCGGGCTGCGTGTCACGGCCAACTGCGTCGGCGCGGACGGGCTGACGATGGCGGACGCCCGTGGTCTCGGCAAGGGGAAACGCAATGCCTCCAGCCGCCTGCCGTTGCCAGGGGAGGTGTTCGCGCTCGGGCTGCTCACCGACGAGGAGTGGATCCGAAAGTTCGGCGGCGAGGTGAGCGTGACGGGCTTCGCCAAGACCGCCAGCGGCGCGGACGCCCTGCAGCTGAACATCGAGGACTTCACACTCTTCGCCCTACCAGCCAAGCTGAAGCAGGTGCTCGACCTCTACCGGTCCGATGACTACCAGGCGATCTTCCCGTTCCTCGACTACTTCCGGCGGGTGGCGGACAAGGAGATGATCACGGCGTTGGACGCGGAGATCGCCTCGGCCATGAAAAAACGTGATCCGGAGATCGGATTCGCCTCGCCGGATGATTTCGACCTCCATTCCGATGAGTACCTGCTGGCCGCGCGCCGCAAGAGCACCAGGCTTGTCGAGTTGCGAACCGACGATGTCTACCGCGCCGTCGACGACCTGAACGCATGGGACGACCCGCTCCTGAAGGTCAAGATCGCGTCGTACGACCTGGCCGGCAATGTGATCCGCGAACGAGAGCCGCTGCGTTCTTACGTCGTCGGCTCGGCCACGATGCCCGGCGCTGAGGGGGTCCGGCACTACGCCGTCACGGCCGGCGCATGGTTCCGGGTCCATCCGGAGTACGTCGAGATCGTCGACCGCTATCTCCGTGACGAGGTCGACGATCTCACGGCCTCCTTGCGGTTGCCGGCTTGGGATGACGACTACCTGACGGCGAACGTCGAGGGTAATTATGGCGAGGAGCGGTACAACCGGCACGTCAGCCGAGAACAGGGTCACGTGTTGCTCGACCGCGATCTCTATCGTGGCAACGCGGGCGAGAAGGTCGAGATCTGTGATTTGCTCACGCCGGACAAGAAGCTGATCTGCGTCAAGCGGATGGACGGGTCGGACAAGTTGAGCCACCTCTTTCAGCAGGGTTCGGTGTCGGCCCAGCTGATCATGGCGAACGACGACTACCGGGCCAAGCTGATGGCTGCCTACCGGCAGATCGTGCCGGGCGGCGAGTTCGGCAGTCCGAGCGAGTGGACGGTGGTGTACGCGCTGGCCACCGGCAAACCCGGGGACCTGAAGAGGATCATGTACTTCTTCGCCCGAGCGGCGCTCAAGACGCACGGGACCGCGATCAAGGGCACGGGCATCAAGGTGGCCCTGGCGAAGATCGACCGCTGACCGGCCGATCCTTAGCGGATGTCGCGGCCCTTCCACAGGTCGCCGCCGCGCAGCGACCGCCAGGCGGCGTCGAGCAGTAGGGCGCCGAAGGTGGCGTTGGCGGCGGGGGCGAACACCGAGGTGGCGGCGGACATGTGGCACGCCCGCATGTACGACCGGTGGGCGGCGGACTGGGCGGCCCAGGCGACGAGGCCGGCGAGGCGGGTGAAACCCTGGCCACGCAACGACATTAGCACGGGGGCGAGGCCGTAGCCGATGTGCGCGAGGCCGGCGAGGCCCAGGACAGCGGCGCCGACGGCGGGGCCGCCGAGCATGGCGCCGCCGGCGACGGTGCTCTTGCGCTGGGAGCGCCAGACGTCGGCGAAGGAGTCGAGGCCGGACGAGGTGAGGGAGTCCATGCCGTCGACGAGCCGGGTGCGGCCGCCGGCGTCGCGCACGGCGGTGGCGAAGGCGACGTCGTCGGCCCGCTCGCTGGAGAGCGCTCTCCAGCCCCCGGCCTTGTCGTACGCGGTCCGCCGCACCAGGATGCAGTGCCCGATGCCGACGGCCTTTCCCCGGCTGCCGTCGGGGCTGGCGCCCTCGAACAGCAGCACGTTGGTCGGGGCCAACAGCAGCCACCAGCTGCTGTTGGCGAGGGTGGGCCGGCCGGGGGTGGTGATCAGGTCGGCGTCGTCGCGGGCGGCGGCGGCCAGCAGCTTGCCGACGAGGTCGGGGGCGGATTCCGTGTCGGAGTCGACGAAGAGCAGCCAGTCGCCGCTGGTCTCGGCCACGCCCTGGAACATCGCGTGCACTTTGCCGGCCCAGCCGGCCGGCGGCCCGTCGGTGCGGATCAGGCTCACCCGCGGATCGGCGTCCACGTGCTCCCGGACGATCTCCACGGTCCGGTCGGTCGAGGCGTCGTCGACCACCACGATCTCCAGGTCGGCGTGCCGCTGCGTGCGAAGCGACGCCAGACAGCCGTCGATGGTCTTTTCTTCGTCCCGCACCGGGATGACCACACTGACCTTGCCGCCGTCGACTGCCATGTCCGGCAGCGGCTCGACCGTCCGCCAGGTCGCGATCGTGCGCGCGGCACGGACCGCGGACACCGCGGCCAAGGCCGCCGAACCGAGAATCGCCCCCTTGCCCATGCCCCCAGGCTGCCACAGCCCTCAGAGTTGGGTGAGGCCGCCGTCCACCGCGATCTCCGCGCCCGTCATGTACGTCGATCCGGCGCCGGCCAGGAACAGCGCCGGCGCGGCGGCCTCGGCGGGATCGGCCACCCGCCCCATCGGCACGGTCGACGCGGCCCATTCGTGCAGCAGGGGATGGTCGGTCATGGGCGTGGCGACCGCCCCGTAGCTGATGGTGTTGACGCGGATGCGGCGGCGCAGGAACTCCGGCTGCGCGGCGAAACCCCGGCCGAGCGTCCGGACCCCGGCCTTGGCCGCGCTGTAGAGGGGATCGCTGTTGAAGCCGCGGTGGAAGCCGACCGACGACGTGAGGATCACCGACGCGCCGTCGGCCAGCAGGTCGAAGCATTCGGTGACGGTGAAGAACACGCTCTTCAGGTTCACGTCGATGACGGCGTCGAAGGATTTCTCGTTGGTGTCGAACACTTCCGGCGCGTTCGACGCACCCGCGTTGCAGAACAGCACATCGATCGTGCGGCCGCTCAGTCCGGCGGCCAGTGCGGCCGCGCCATGGGAGAGGTCGGCGACGACGTAGGCGAAACCGGTGCGGCGCAAGCGTTCCTCGTCGCGGCCGACGACCACGACCGTGGCGCCCTCCGTGGCGAACAGCCGCGCTGTGGCCAGCCCGATGCCGCTGGAGCCGCCGGTGATCACCGCTGTCTTCCCGGCGAGCATGTCAGCGACCTCCCGTCTGGGCGAGGTCCAGCAGGGCCTGCGGGCCGTCGGGGTTCAGCACGAGGTTCTCGTACGCCGTCGTGGCGCCGATCATCGGTTCCATCCGCGCCAGCATGGACTTCTCATACGCGGCAACGGCGGCGTCCACATCGGGGTGCTCGGAGAGCGCTCCATCGAGCTCCAACGCGTCCAGCAGCCCCATGTTGACGCCCTGCCCGGAGTACGGCGGCATCACGTGGGCGGCGTCGCCGACCAACGTGACGCCGGAGTGCTCACGCCAGGTCTGCCGGGCCGGCATGACGTAGAGCGGCCACCAGACGAACGGCGCCTCGACCTCGTCGAGGACTCCTCGCATCCGCGGCGACCAGTCGGCCAGTTCCCGGTCCAGTTCGGCCCGGATGAACGCGGGATCGTGCAGCACGGTGCCGACCGCCCGGCGCGGGTCCTCGGCCCGGCGCTGGGTGTAGTACACCTGGATCGAGCCATCCCCGTTGCGCTGCAACAGAAACGCCTGATCGGCGGCGAAGGCCAGGCCGGCGCCCTCGCCGACCAGCGAAGCGGCGTACGAGTCGGGCCTCGGCTCGGCGATCACGCCGGCGATCAACGTGACGCCGGTGTAGGCCGGGACCACGTCGGTGACCAGCCGGCGGGTCCGCGAGTTGATGCCGTCCGCGCCGATCACCAGGTCGGCGTCGACGTGCTCGCCGTCGGAGAGCGCTATCCGCCAGCGATCCCCGATCCGTGACACGTCAGCGACCTCGCAACCCCACCGCACGGTGCCGGCGGGCAACGAGTCCAGCAGCATGGATCGCAGTTCGAGCCGGTCGATCTCCGGCCGCGCCTCGTCGTCGTCCTCGGCGTCGGTCGCCAGCAGCAACGTGCCGTGCCGGTCGAAGTAGTTGGTGTGCTGACCCTGCGGCCGCGCATAGCGCTCGAACTGCTCGGCCAGCCCGCACGCGGTGATCGTTCGGAGACCGCTCTCCGTGCCCAGATCCAGCGATCCGCCCTGGGTGCGGGCGTGCCGGTCGGCGTCCCGCTCGTAGACGGCGCAGTCGATACCCCTCAGGTGCAGCAGCCGCGCGGCGGCCAGGCCGGCCGGGCCGGCGCCGAGGATGGCGATGTCGCTCATGATGTCCTCCTTAGGTGACTCGCTATAAAACGTAAGTGACTTACCTTAGTGAGTCAAGAGATATGATGTCGGTCATGGAGTCGCTGCGCGAACGCAAGAAGGCGATCACCCGGCGCGCCATCCGGGAGGCCGCCGAGCGGCTGTTCGCCGAGCGCGGCTACGACGAGGTCACCGTCGCCGAGATCGCCGACGCGGCCAACGTCTCGGTCAAGACGCTGTTCGTCTACTACCGGTCCAAGGAGGACCTGGTCTTCGCGGACACCGAGCTGCTGGACCGCCTGGTCGCCGGCCTCGCCGCCCGGGCCGAGGGCGTCTCGCCCGCCCGGGCCGTCGCCGACGTGCTGGCCGAGGCCGCGGCCGAGACCGGGGGAGGCCTGGAGAGCTATCACCGCGCCTACGGCGAGTCGCCGGCGCTGCGCTCCGGCCTGCTGCGGATGTGGGCGGAGTTCGAGGACCGGATCGTCGAGCAGCTCGCGGCCGAGGGCGGCGGCCCGGCGACCCCGGCCATGCGGCTGCGGGCGATCCAGCTCGTCGGCATCGTCCGCACGACGACGTCGCCGGAACTGCGCGACAACCCGGGCGGGCTCGCCGACTGGCTGGCACAGGCGCCGGGTCTCGTCGAAGGTTAGGGGTTTCACCGATGTTAGGGGGTGGCCCGCCACCCCAGAATCGCCGCGTGCGTTCCCCGTACCCCACCATGCCCGGAACCTTCCAGGTCGACCTGCGCGGCCTGGTCGACCTGCTGTCCCGGCACCTCTACCGCAGCCCGGACGTCTACGTCCGCGAGCTGCTCCAGAACGCGACGGACGCGGTCGCCGCCCGGCGGCGGTTCGAGCCGGGAGTCACCGGCGCCGTCGAGATCGAGGTGGTGGAGCCGGCCGGCGGGCCGCCGGAGGTGATCGTCACCGACAACGGCATCGGCCTGACCGGCACCGAACTGGTGGAGCTGCTGGCCACCATCGGCCGCAGCTCCAAGCGGGGCGACCTGTCGTCCCACCGGGACTACATCGGCCAGTTCGGCATCGGCCTGCTGGCCTGCTTCCTGGTCGCCGACGAGATCACCGTGGTGACGCGGTCGGCCAAGGACCCCGACGCCCGGGCGCTGCGCTGGCAGGGGCGGGCCGACGGCTCGTACGACATCACGCCCGTGGAGAGCGCTCTCCCAACGGGAGGAACGCGGGTTCATATCCGCGCCCGGCCGGGCTCCGAACACCGCCTCACCCGCGGCCACGTGCTGCGGCTGACCCATCGCTACGGAGGCCTGCTGCCGCTGCCGATCCGGCTCGGCTCGACCGTCGTCAACGACGAGCCGCCGCCGTGGGAACTGCCGGCGCTGACCATGGACCAGCAGCGGGAGAACGCTCTCTCGTACGCCCGTCGAGTGCTGGATCTCGATCCCCTGGACGCGATCCCGCTGCACGCCGACGGCGTCCGCGGTCTCGCCTTCGTGCTGCCCTACGAGCCGAGTCCCGCCGCGCGTCAGGACCACCGCGTCTACCTGCGGCGGATGCTCCTGTCCGACTCGGCCGACCGCCTGCTGCCGGACTGGGCGTTCTTCGTCCGCTGCGTGATCGACGCCGACAACCTGCGCCCCAACGCCGCGCGGGACGGGTTCGCCGAGGACGCCCGCCTGGACGAGATCCGCGAGCAGCTGGGCCGGTGCATTCGGGACCACCTCACCGACCTGGCCCGGATGTGGCCGTCGCGGCTGGCCGGCATCGTCGCCATGCACCACGCCGGCATCTCGGCCCTGGCCGTGCACGACGAGCAGTGCCTGCTGCTGTTCGCGGACTGGCTGCCGGTCGACACCTCGCTGGGGCGGATGACGCTGGGGGAGCACGCCCGCCGGTTCGGGGAGCTGCGTTTCGTGCGCCGCTGCGACGATTTCCGCCAGGTGGCGCCGATCGCCGCCGCCCAGGGCCGCTGCGTGGTCAACGGCGGCCCGGCCAACGTCTCGGCATTGCTGGACCGGTTGGCCGCGCTGCGGCCGGAGCGGAAGATCGCGGAGCTGGACCCGACCGAGGTCGTCGACTCGTTCGCCGACCTGACCGACGGCGAGCGGGCCGAGGTGGCCGACCTGGTCCGGCTGGCGGAGAGCGTTCTCCGGCAGCACGACGTCGGCGTGCAGGTGCGGGCGTTCGCGCCGACCCAGATGCACGCCACGTTCGTCGCCGGCGACGACTGCCGGGGTCGCCGGCGGTTCCTGGGCCCGGCTTCCACAGTGGACGGTCCGGTGGCCGCCGGCCCGCCCTCCCAGCTGTGCCTGAACTTCGCCAACGCGGCCGTGCGGGAGCTCGCCCGGCAGGCGCGGCAGGGTCTGATCATGCGGGTCCGGCGCGCGGTGGAGTTGTTGTACGTGCAAGCGTTGCTGCTGGGCCATCATCCGCTGCACGACCGGGAGCTCACCCTGCTCGACGACGTCGTGCTCGGCTTCGTCGAGGATCGGGACTGACGCCGTTGGTCGGATGATCGGAGATTCCTGCCGCGCCCCTTGCTCCATTGGTGCGACAGAGCAATTTCCGTTGCCCGGCAACACACTGATCGGACCAGTCCTCGATGGACGTGGGTTTTCCCTTTCGGGGCAAGGGCCATGGCAGCCGGCACGTCTGGGTTACGCGCCATCACCCGCACGGAGCAACGGGTTCTACCCAGCGCGTGCCCGCTCCGGAACGGCGGCACACCACCCTGTTGAGGACTGTGGGGGCCCGGAAACCCGGTGCTAGCCTCGGCTGGGCCGGCCGGCCACCGCACTGCCCCGCAGACGTCGACCACAGACCCGACGCCGGGATGTCCCCTCCTGCCACCGATTCATCGATGGCGCACGTCCGCACGGTTGAAGGAGCTCGCATGACGACAATCCACCGCGCACGCCCGGTTCTCCGCAGCGACTACCAGCGTTCCGTCGCTGACTACTGGAACAACGAGAAGGACCCGGTCAACCTGCGGCTCGGTGACGTCGACGGCCTCTACCACCACCACTACGGGCTCGGGGCCTACGACCCGGCCGTGCTCGACGGGCCCGACGAGGCCGTGATCGCGGAGATGCACCGACTAGAGACCGCGCAGGCCACCGTGCTGCTCGACCACCTCGGCGACGTCGGCCCGGACGACGCGGTGCTGGACGCCGGCTGCGGGCGCGGCGGCAGCAGCATCATGGCCAACCAGCGCTTCGGCTGCTACGCCGACGGGGTGACGATCTCCGAGACCCAGATGGAGTTCGCCAACGAGCAGACCCGCCGCCGCGGCGTCTCCGACAAGGTGCGCTACCACTTCCGCAACATGCTCGACACCGGCTTCCCCGACGCCAGCCGCAAGGCCATCTGGAACAACGAGAGCACCATGTACGTCGACCTGCACCAGCTGTTCGCGGAACACTCGCGGCAGCTGGAGATCGGCGGCCGCTACGTGACGATCACCGGATGCTACAACGACGTGACCGGCGGGCGCTCCAAGGCCGTCAGCCAGATCGACCAGCACTACACGTGCAACATCCACCCGCGCAGCGAGTACTTCAAGGCCATGGCGGCCAACAAGCTCGTGCCGATTTCCGTCATCGACCTGACCGCGGACACCATTCCGTACTGGGAGCTGCGCGAGCGGTCCTCGGTGGCCACCGGCGTCGAGGCCCCGTTCCTGAAGGCGTACCGGGAGGGCAGCTTCCACTACCTGCTGATCGCCGCGGACCGCATCGCCTGACCCGAAAGGGAATCGAGGCCCGTGCCCTGGGGGGCACGGGCCTCGTCCGTCCTACTGAGACACTCCTACTGAGACATTCCTACGGGGACTCTTCGCTGTGGTAGCGCCGGCTGGTGGCGTGCCACTCACGGCTGCCGCCGCACCAGGCCCACGTGTCGGCCAGGAACCGTTGCAGCATCGGGGTTCCCTCCAGGTACAGGGCAGCCGACTCGGTCACGAAGCCGTGCATCAGCTCGTTGTGGATCTCGACCGTGCGCTTGACCGCCTGCTGCCGGGACAGGCCTTCCTCCTCCATCAGCGCGATCGGCAGGCTGATGTCGTCGTCGGCTTCCTTGTCCATCGAATGCAGGTCGTTGAGCAGCACCGAGGCCATGCCGGCCATGCAGAACGCGCGGCGCAGGCGCGGGTGGTAGAACTCCTGCGCGGGCAGCTCGTAGCCGGCGACCGCGTCGACCAGGATCATCGGCGGCAGATAGCTGTTGTGGTAGCGGTGCATGTAGTACTCCCACACCGCGGGCCGCCGCCCCGTGTGCCGCCAGCTGGCGTTCTGGTCCAGCGCCTGGAACAGGATGGCCATCTGGTGCTGGAAACGGGCCATCTGCGCGACCGACGTGTACTGGGACAGGTGCTCCATGCCGGTACGGAAGGCCAGCGCGATCGGCTCCTCCTTGATGAAGCGCTCCAGCTCGTGCCGGTAGCGCCGCGGCATCGACACCGGGTCGACCACGCCGTACAGGACGCCGAAACGGGCCGCGGCCATGGCCGGATCCGCGCCCATCTCCTCCTCGTCCAGGTAGTAGTCGTCCGAGGCCCACTCCGCGACCACCACTTTGGCCGCCGCCAGCAACCGATCCGGGTCGTCGGTGCCGGGATGGGTGAGCATGATCAGCCGGCCGAAGCCGCAGGAGCGCAGGTGGTCCAGCCGGCCCTCGTAGATGCCGACCTCCCCGGCCCACTCCACCATGCGCTCGTTGACCTCCTCGCCGAGCGCCGGGTTGTCGCGCACCGGTCCGGGGCAGAACAGCTCCGGCACCTCGTCGGAGTCGTCGTCCACGGCCGGCTCGGGCGGCAGCGGCGCCGGCTCACGCGGCCGGTCCGCCAGCAGCAGCGGCAGCCGCGCCGCCGACATGCCCAGCGTGGACGGTTGTTCGGTGGGGAAAACCAGGCTCAGTGGCGGCGCTTCCGTCCGGTCGGCGGTGAGCAGCGTCGCCAGCTCCCCGGACGGCGCGGATCGCATGTCGGCCAACACCGCCGCAGCCAGCTCGGCCGGGTCTCCGGACACACTCGGGGCAAGAAGCCGAGACATCAGGGACATGCTGCCAGTAAGCCACAACCCGTGCCCGCACACGGGGAAGTCCACTCGGACGTGCTACGGGTGCGAGGCGTGAATACCGCCAGAAGTGCGGTGCTCCAAGGAAATTCCCGTCACCCGCCGTCAAGGAGCGCGGCGCCGAGCGGCGTCAGGGCGTGCAGCACGGAGTTCGCGTACCGCTGACTGGTCACGAGTCCGGCGTCGCGCAACACGGTCATGTGCTCGCTGGCGGTGGCCGCGGAGACCAGCAGGCGTCGGGCGATCTCGCCGGTAGTGCTGGGTGCGCTCACCGCGTGCAGCACGCCGGCCCGGGTGCGGCCCAGCAGCGCCACCACTCGCCCGGGCGCGGCCGGCCGGCTCACCTCCGGCTGCCGTGCCGGATAGACCAGCACCGGCGGCAGGCTCGGATCGACCAGCGCCAGCGGCGTGCGCCGGCAGAAGTAGGACGGCACCAGCAGCACACCGCGGCCATCCAGGTGCAGGTCCCGGTCCACCGGGTAGGGCGCGACGAGCGCGTCGCCGTCCCAACGCATGAACGGTTGGAAGCCGGCCAGCATCGCCTCGGTGCCGCCGTCCAGCACGGTGCGGGCCCGCAGCCCGCGGTCGGCCTCCACCTGCCGGCCGACCTCGGTCCACCGGGGTGCGATGGCCATGCGGTGATACTGGCGCAGGGTGTCGCCGAGCATATCCAGTTCGCCGTCACGGCCATCGGCGATGTCGATTGCCCACGGGGGCAGAGTGGCCAATTTCGTGAGCGCTTCCAGATCGGCGCGACGTCGTTTGCGTGGCGTGCCGAGCACCGTTTCGATGCCGTCGTCGACATCGGTCGAATCGGGCGTCATGAAATCGGGGAAATAACCGAGCGGTGGCACCAGCCGGGCCAATGGCCGGGGCAGTCGCCCGGTCGCCCGCAGCGCCTGTCTGGTCGCCGCCTGCCAGTCGGCCAGGTCGCTGTCCACGTGCCGGCTGCGCAGTTGATGCAGGCTGAGCACCAGTTCCCACATCGCCAGCGGCCCCGCCGCCACTCTGGTCCGCGCCAGGTCCGCGCCGGTGAAGAACACACGCAGCGTCAATTCAGCCCCCTATGACGGCCACGGCGATCGCTCCCCAGCATCGGGCCGCGGTTCAGCTCCCCAAAACCTCGAAAAGGATAGAACAACATCGCTCGGAGGGGGAAGCGCTGACTCGTGACTGCTCTCACGGCGGTTCCGGGACCGCCGCACCTGCCGGTTTCGGCACCGGCCGAAATCGTGTGCGTCGCGGGCCGGTCACTGCCGAGGCTATGGCCACCGCAGTACGACGAGGGCGGCGTGGGAGAGGAAGTATGAGCGGATCCAGACGACTGTCGAGATGGGTGCGGGCGGCCGCGGTGGCCGTGGCCGTCGCCCTCGGCGCGACCGGTGTCGCCGCGCTGCCGGCCCAGGCGGCGACCACCACCGACGTGGTCAACCTGGCGCTGGCCAACGTGGGCGGCATGGCCTGTGGCACCAACAGCCGTGGCGGCCATGGCTTCTACGGCAGCTGCACCGGCAACGGCGGCCAGCCCGAGTACTGGTGCGCCGACTTCGTGAAGTGGTTGTGGGCCAACAGCGGCGTCACCGACCTCAACGGCCTGACCGCCGCCGCCCGCAGCTTCTACGTGTACGGCGCGAACCGCGGCATCCTGTCCGGCACGCCGACGGTCGGCGCGGCGGTGGTGTTCTCCAACAACCGTGGGGACACCAGCGCCGGCGGTGGCGGCATCCACCACGTCGCCGTGGTCAGCAAGGTCAACGGCGACGGCACCATCGAGACGATCAGCGGTGACTGGGGCGGTCAGTCCGGCACCGAGGCACACTTCGCCAGCACCTCGCACGTCATCCACAACACGCCGGCGTTCGCCGGCGGCGTCGGCTCGTACTCGTCGACGATGAAGATGTACGTGGAGGGCTACATCCCGCCGCCCGGCGTCGGCACCGGCTCCACCCGCTCCGCCTTCTCCGAGGGCCGCGGCATCCTGTACTACCCGCAGGGCGACGGTCGTCTGCTGTGGTACGACCACAACGGTTATCTGAGTGGCACTCAGGATTGGGCCGGTAACTCCGGTGCTCAGGTGAGCCAGGGTTGGAACGAGTACAGCACGGTCTTCTCCGGCGGCAACGGGGTGGTGTACGGGATCAGCTCGAACGGTGATCTCCACTGGTACAAGAACACCGGCTACCTGTCCGGCACGACCGACTGGGCGGCCAACTCCGGCACGGTGGTCAGCCACGGCTGGAACGAGTTCCGCGAGGTGTTCTCCGAGGGCGACGGCATCCTGTACGGCATCACCCAGGACGGTCGGATGATCTGGTACCACCACACCGGCTACCTGACCGGAACCGCTGACTGGACAAGCAACTCCGGCGCCCAGGTGAGCCAGGGCTGGGACGAGTTCAGCCATGTCGTCGGCGGCAGCGACGGCATCATCTACGGCGTCGACGCCGACGGCCACCTGCTCTGGTACGACCACACCGGCTACAAGTCCGGCACGCCCGACTGGACCGCGAACTCGGCGACGCAGGTCAGCCAGGGCTGGGACGCGTTCGCGCACATCTTCTCCGGCGGCAACGGAATTCTCTACGCGGTCAGCCAGAACGGCGACCTGCACTGGTACGACCACACCGGCTACCACGCCGGCGCCCCCGCCTGGACCGGCAACTCCAGCGCCTTGGTCAGCCACGGCTGGAACAACTGACGAGGAAACGATCATGACTACCAATGCCTTGACCAGACGTGGCCTCACCACGGCCGGCGCCTTCCTGCTGGCCGCCCTCATCACCGTGCTGTCGATCGTTGCCAGTGGCCGGGCCTTCGCGTCCGGCGGCGCGGAACGCACCAACATGATCGCGGCCGGCGACGGCGTGCTCTACAGCGTGCAGTCCGACGGTGATCTGGCGTGGTACAAGCACACCGGCGCGGCCAACGGCGCGGTGACCTGGGCCGCGGGCTCCGGCGCAGTGGTCAGCCACGGCTGGGACCAGTTCAGCCAGATCGTCTCCGGCGGCAACGGCGTGCTGTACGCCATCAGCCCCAACGGTGATCTGCACTGGTACGACCACACCGGCTTCGCCAACGGCGCCGTGACATGGGCGGCCAACTCCGGCGTTGTGGTCAGCCACGGCTGGGACCAGTTCAGCCAGATCGTCTCCGGCGGCAACGGCGTGCTGTACGCCATCAGCCCCAACGGTGATCTGCACTGGTA
>NZ_JBFBAM010000016.1:168970-191592 GCF_040682195.1 Kutzneria sp. NPDC051319
CAGCCACACGGGCTTCGCCAACGGCGCCGTCACGTGGACGTCCAACTCGGGCGTCGTGGTCAGCCACGGTTGGGACAACTTCATGTCGGTGATCGCCGGCGGCGACGGCATCCTCTACGGCGTCAACCCGAACGGCGACCTTCAGTGGTACGACCACACCGGTTTCGCCAACGGTGCCGTGACCTGGACGTCCAACTCCGGCGCGGTGGTCAGCCATGGCTGGGACCAGTTCGTCCAGGTTGTCGACGGCGGCAACGGCGTGCTGTACGCGGTGAGCCCCAGCGGTGACCTGCACTGGTACAGCCACACCGGCTTCGCGAACGGCGCCGTCACCTGGGCGTCGAACTCCAGCGCGGTCGTCAGCCACGGCTGGCTGGCGTGAACGGGAGGAAAGCCTTGTCCGGCAGTAGAATCCTCGCTCTGGGCACGGCCCTGCTCGCGCTGGCCGTGCCGGCTACGGCCGCCGCATCGACAACAAGTGTTGTCGACATCCCGCAGACGATGAACACCGCGGTCACCGCTCTGGCCTCCACCGGCTGCGGCGGGCACTACGACGACCAGAACCCGCCGGCCACGATCCGGGTGCTGCTCAGCAGTGGTGGCATCTCCACGGTGCCGTTCGAGCAGTACGTGAAGGACGTGCTGCCCAACGAGTGGATCTCCAGCTGGCAGCCGGCGGCGTTGCAGGCCGGCGCGATGGCGGTCAAGACGTACGCCTGGTACTGGGCCAACCACTCCGGGGCGCGCAGCTCCGGCGGGCAGTGCTTCGACGTCTACGACACCACGCAGTCGCAGGTGTACAAGGCGGGCAGCCACAAGCCGAGCACCGACGCGGCGGTGGACGCCACCTGGGGTGTGTCGATGCGCCGCGACGTCGCGATCTTCGAGGCCCAGTACCGGGCCACCGCCGGCGGCACCGGCTGCGGCCAGGGCGCCGACGGCATCAAGCTGAGCCAGAACGGGTCCCAGGCCTGCGCCGTGGCCGGCTATGACTACCAGCGCATCCTGCGGACGTACTACAGCAACATCGACATCTCGGCCGGCGGCGGCACCACTCGCTCACCGTTCTCCGAGGGGCGCGGGATCCTGTACTACCCGCAGGCCGACGGCCGCATGCTGTGGTACGACCACACCGGTTATCTGAGTGGCTCTCAGGATTGGACCGGCAACTCCGGTGTTCAGGTGAGCCAAGGCTGGAACGAGTACAGCAAGGTCTTCTCGGGTGGCAACGGCATCGTGTACGGCATCAGCTCGAACGGTGATCTCCACTGGTACAAGAACACCGGCTACCTGTCCGGGACCGCCGACTGGACCGCCAACTCCGGCGCCGTCGTCAGCCACGGCTGGAACGAGTACAGCCGGGTGTTCTCGCTCGGCGACGGCATCATCTACGGTGTCGCTTCGGACGGCACGTTGCACTGGTACCACCACACCGGCTACCTGACCGGAACTGCCGACTGGACAAGCAACTCCGGTGTCCAGGTCAGCCAGGGCTGGGACCAGTTCTCCCTGGTGGTCGGCGGCGCGGACGGTGTGATCTACGCGGTCACGAGCGACGGCCGGCTGCTGTGGTACGACCACACCGGCTACAAGTCCGGCACGTCCGACTGGACCGGCAACTCCGGCGCGCAGGTCAGCCAGGGCTGGACCGAGTTCACCCACGTGTTCTCGGGCGGCAACGGCATCCTGTACGGCGTCAGCCCGAACGGTGATCTGCACTGGTACGACCACCTCGGCTACCACACCGGCAGCGCTGCCTGGTCGGGCAACTCCAGTGCCCTGGTGAGCCACGGCTGGAACAACTGAAAGACCAGTGCAGGGCCGCGTCCCCGTTCCCCTCGCGCGGCCCTGCACGCCTACTACTGCGCCAGCTTCTTCACCGCGATCCCGGTCGCGTCGGCGATGAGCTTGCGGCCGGCGGTGGACTTGGGGTCCTTCGGCGCGGTGTAGGCCGTGATCACCAGCGGCGCGCGGTTGGGCGGCCAGACCACCGCGACGTCGTTGACCTCGCCCTTGGCGCCGCTGCCGGACTTGTCGGCCGCGGCCCAGTCCTTGGGCAGGCCGCCGCGGACCAGGTCGAGGCCGGTGGTGCTGGACTTCATCCAGTTCACCAGCAGGTCCCGGCCGGCGGCGTCGAGGCCCTCGCCGCCGGTCAGCGCGTACAGGTCGGACGCGAAGACCGGCGGCTTGGTGGTGTCACGCTCGTCGCCGGGCGCGCCGTCGTTGAGATCGGGTTCGAACCGGTCGAGCCGGGTGACGTTGTCGCCGAGGTCGCGGGCGAAGGCCGTGACGGCCTGCGGGCCCTTGAGTAGCTCGATCAGCAGGTTGTCCGCCGTGTTGTCGCTGACCTTCAGCGTCGCCTCGCACAGCTCGGACACCTTCATGCTGGTGTGCAACGAGGTGACCGGGGCGTACGAGAGCACCTTGGACTTGTCGTACGCGATGACCCGGTCCAGCAGCCCGGGTTGTTGCTGCCGCAATTGAAGGATCGCGCCGACGACCAGCACCTTGTGCGTGGAGCACATCAGGAACCGCTCGTCGGCGCGGTAGGCGACGCTGCGGCCGCTGCCCGTGTCGAGTGCGTAGAATCCGAGCCGGCCGCCGAACTTCTGTTCCAGCGCAGCCAGATCCGGGTCCTGTGCCGCCGACGACGTGGTCGTCGACGTCGGCGGCGTGGTCGCCGGGGCGGTGCTGCACCCGGCGAGCGTGGCGGCGAGCCCGCCGAGCAGCAGCGTGCGACGAGGCAACGGCATGTGATCCCCCCCAGACGTCGAGGGGATCACCCTACCGTGATGATCAGGCGACCCCGCGCACGGTGACGCTGCCCAGCCCGGCCACCTCGACCCGGACAACCGACGGCCCGAGCGGCACGGCGGCGGTGGCCGCCCCGGCCAGGATGACGTGCCCGGCCCGCAGCGGGAATCCCTGCTTGGCGGCGATGCCGACGAGCTGCCGCAACGCGCGGAGGGGGTGCCCGAGGATGGCGGCCGTCGACCCGAACTGCACGTCCTTGCCGTTGACGCTGAGCCGCACGGCCCGGTTGGCGACGTCCCCGACCGGCAGCCAGCCGCCGATCGCGAACAGGCCGCCGGAGGTGTTGTCGGCGATCACGTCGGCCAGGTTGAACTTGAAGTCCCGGTACCGCGAGTCGATGACCTCGACGGCCGGCGCCACCGCGTCCACCGCGGACACGATGTCCGCCAACGGATCCGTCGGGTCGACGTCCCGCCCGAGGCGGAACACGATCTCCGGCTCCACCCGCGGGTGCACCAAAGTGGACAGTCGCACCTCGCCGCCGTCGTCGACCCGCATGGCGTCGGTGAGCTGGCCGACGATGATGTCGGAGACGCCCATCTGCACCATCTTGGCCCGGCTGGTGAAGCCCAGCTTGGTGCCCACGAGCCGCTCCCCGGCCGCGAAACGCTGGTCCAGCACGGCATGCTGGATGGCGTACGCCTCGTCGATCGAGATGCCTTCGGGCAGCTGGGGCGTCGCCTCGGCGTTGCGCTGGGCGTCGTGCAGCCGGACCGCGAGCGGGGCCGTCGACGTCGTCACGACGCCTTCCCGACCAGATCGAGCGCCACGTCCACGATCATGTCCTCCTGCCCGCCGACCATGCGGCGTTTGCCCAACTCCACCAGGATGTCCCGGGTGTCCAGCCCGTACCGCTTCGCGGCCCGCTCGGCGTGCAGCAGGAAACTGGAGTACACGCCGGCGTAGCCCAGGGTCAGGGTCTCGCGGTCGACCCGGACCGGCCGGTTCTGCAACGGCCGCACCAGGTCCTCGGCCGCGTCCTGCAACGCGAACAGGTCGCAGCCGTGATTCCAGCCCAGAATGTCGGCCACGGCAACGAAAGCCTCGGCCGGGCAGTTGCCGGCCCCGGCGCCCTGGCCGGCCAGGGCAACGTCCACTCGGTACACACCGTGCTCGACGGCGGTTACGCTGTTGGCCACCGACAGCGACAGGTTCTCGTGCGCGTGGATGCCGATCTGCGTGCCGGGATTGAGCACCTGGTTGTAGGCCTCGACCCGCTCGGCGACGTCCTTCATGGTCAGCCGGCCGCCGGAATCCGTGACATAGACGCAGTGCGCGCCGTAGGACTCCATCAGTTTGGCCTGCTCGGCCAGCTTCGCCGGCTCGTTGAGGTGGCTCATCATCAGGAAGCCGGCGACGTCCATGCCGTTCTCGCGGGCCCAGCCGATGTGCTGCGCGGAGATGTCGGCCTCGGTGCAGTGCGTGGCGATGCGGACGCTGGTGACGCCGAGATCCTTGGCGTGCTTGAGATCCTCGATCGTGCCGATGCCCGGCAGCAGCAGCGTGGTCAGCTTGGCGTTGGTCACCGACTCCGCCGCGGCGATGATCCACTCGGTGTCGGAGTGCGCCCCGAACCCGTAGTTGGCGCTCGAACCGCCGAGCCCGTCGCCGTGCGCCACCTCGATCGCCGCCACGCCGGCGGCGTCCAGCGCGGTGACGATGTCCCGCACCTGCTGGACGGAGTAGTTGTGCGCCATGGCATGCATGCCGTCGCGCAGGGTCACGTCCTGGACGTAGATGTCGGTCATGCGATGCTCCCCACCGCGGACTCGGTCAGCCAGCCGCGCAGTCCCGCGATGCGCTCGCCGGTCCGCAGGGCGGCCGAGGTCATGATGTCGAGGTTGCCGGCGTAGGCGGGCAGGTAGTGGCCGGCGCCGGTGACCTCCAGGAACACCGTCACCTTCACGCCGTCGAACCGACGGCCCAGCGCCGGCAGGTGCGGCACGGTGATCGGGTCGAACTGCACGTCCTGCTTGAGGCGGTAGCCCGGCACGTACGTCTGCACCTCGGCGACCATGCGGTCGACCGACTCGGCGATCGCGCCACGATCGCCGTCCTCGATCAGGCAGTACACCGTGTCCCGCATGACGAGCGGCGGCTCGGCCGGGTTGAGCACGATCACCGCCTTGCCCTTGGTCGCGCCGCCGACCGTCTGAATGGCGGCCGACGTCGTCTCGGTGAACTCGTCGATGTTGGCCCGCGTGCCGGGGCCGGCCGACTTGGAGGAGATGGAGGCGACGATCTCGGCGTACGCCACCGGCGTCACGCGGGAAACCGCTGCCACCATGGGGATCGTCGCTTGGCCGCCGCAGGTGACCATGTTGACGTTGTCGGCGCCCAGGTGCTCGTCCAGGTTGACCGGCGGCACCACGTACGGGCCGATCGCCGCCGGCGTCAGGTCCACCATGAGCTTGCCGTGCGCGGCGGCGACCGCCGCGTTGTGCCGGTGCGCCCCGGCCGAGGTGGCGTCGAAGACGATGCGTGCCTCGGCGAACTCCGGCATGTCGACCAGACCGTCCACACCGGACGCCGTCGTCGCCACACCGAGCCGCTTGGCCCGGGCCAGGCCGTCGGAGTCCGGGTCGATGCCGGCCATCGCGGCGACGTGCAGTCCGGTCGACAGCCGCTTGATCTTGAACATCATGTCGGTGCCGATGTTGCCGGAACCGATCACGACCGCACCCACGGTCATCGCGCACCTCCGTCGTCAGTGAACACGGTTTGAACCTCGCCCAGGCCGTCGAGCCGCGTGGTGTACACCCCGGCCGCCTTGACCGGGACCATCGGTCCGAGGGCGCCCGACAGCACCACCTCGCCCGCCCTGAGCGGCGTGCCGCGGCGGGCCACTTCCCGGGCCAGCCAGGCCACCGCGACCACCGGGTTGGCCATGCAGGCCGCGCCGGAGCCCACCGACACCGGCTCGCCCTCGTGCTCCAGCACCATGCCCACCTGCGCCAGATCCAGGCCGTTCAGGGAGAACGGCGTGCAGCCCAGCGTGTAGAGGCCGCTGGACGCGTTGTCCGCCACCGTGTCGGCGATGCGGATGTCCCAGTTGTCCACCCGGGAGTCCACGATCTCGATCGCGGCGACGACGAAGTCGGTGGCGCGCAGGACATCCGTGACCGAGGCGTGCGGGTTGTCGATGTCCTGCTCGAGCACGAAGGCGATTTCCGCCTCGACCCGGGGCTGCAGCAGCCGTTCCAGTGGGACCGGTTCGCCGGTGGCGTAGCCCATGTCCGAGAACAGCGTGCCGAAGTCCGGTCGGGACACTCCGAGCTGGCTGCGCACCGAGTCCGAGGTGAGGCCGATCTTTCGGCCGACGATCTTGTTGCCGGCGTCGAGCCTGGTCGCGGTGAGGATCTCCTGCACCGCGTAGGCCGCGTCGATGTCGTGCTCGCCGATCAGGTCTCGCACCGGGGCGCAGGGCCGGCCGGTGTCGATGGCGTCCTGGAGCCGGTCGGCGGCGGACTGGATCTGGGGGGTCACGAGGTCGACCATGGCGGTCCGACGTGGCACGATGCCAGCTATGCGTTCCACTCAGCGAGACGACGGTCAGAATTCGGTGCTGGGCCGGGCGGTTTCCCTGCTGTCGGCCTTTCGTCAGGACGACGACCGCTGCGTGACACTGTCCGAACTGGCCCGTCGGGCCGGCGTCGCGAAGCCGACCGCGCACCGCTTGGCCGGGCAGCTGGTGGAGCTGGGCATGTTGGAGCCGGGGGAGGGCGGGCTGCGGCTGGGGCTGCGGGTGTTCGAGCTCGGGCAGCTGGTGCCTCGGCAGCGTGGGCTGCGGGACGCGGCGCGGCCGTTCCTGGAGGACCTGCACCGGGCGTCGGGGGAGACCGTGCACCTGGCCGTGCTGGAGGCGCCTGATGTCGTGTACCTGGACAAGCTGACCAGTCGGGCTGCGCCGGCCGTGCCGTCACGGATCGGGGGGCGGATGCCGGCCCATGCCACGGCGGTAGGCAAGGCGTTGCTCGCGCACGCGCCGGATGACGTGCGGGAGGCGGTGTTGGGGCGGTCGTTGGAGCGGGTGACGGGCCGGACCGTGGTGATGCGGGGAGTGTTGATGCGGGAGTTGAGGCGGGTGCGGACCGATGGCGTGGCGCACGAGTATGAGGAGTCGGCGAACGGGGTGGTGTGCGCTGCCTGTCCCGTAGTCGATTCTCTGGGGAATGCCATTGCGGCGGTATCGGTTTCGGGATGGGTCGGGCGGATGCAGTTGGAGCGGGTGGTTCCGGCATTGCGGACAACGGCGTTGATGCTGTCGCGGCAGTGGGGGTGACGGGTTTGGGGGTTGTGCTGTGTTATGTCGTGGTGGGTGTGGGTGCGGGTATGGGGGTTGGGGGTTTGCGGAGCTGTGCGGTGTGGGGTGTGGGTGTTTGGGCTGTGCTGTGTGGTAGTGGGCGTGGGTGTTTGGCTTGTGCTGGTTGTGGATGTTTCTGGGTGGGCAGGTCGGCGTGGGTGCTTGGGCTGAGTTATGTAGTGCGGGGCATGGGGGTTCTCTGGGGTGGGTGGGTCGATTTGGTGTGGAGCCTCTGGACGATGGCCGCGAGGTGCATTTCAGGGGGCAGGCTTCGCCTGCCCCTCGCGCGGAGAGCTTAGGCCATCGTCCACCTCCACACAAAATCGACCCAGGTAGGATCAGAGAGTGTTTGGTGGCCGGTTTGTTTTTCATTCGGGGTGTCGGTGGTGTCTGATCTGCCGTTATTCATCGCTAGTGCCGCTGTGGGGCTTGTTGTGGTCTTGTGGCCGGTGATTCTTGATTCATCGCGGTGCTTTGGTCGGTGCGCATGAGCCGGCTGTGGAATGGGCGGCCTAATGCGGGGGGAGATGAAGGCGGTAAAGGGTGGTGAGGGCGTGGTGAGGGGGTGGTGGTGTGGTGGTTCGTGTGCGGCGGGTGTGTGCTGCCGGGGTGCCGGGGTGCCGGGGTGCCGGGGTGCCGGGGTGCCGGGGTGCCGGGGTGCCGGGGTGCCTGGTGTGGCTGCGGGCGTTGGAGTGGCTGATGGCTGTGGGTGATGGTGAATGGCGGAGGGTAGTGGGGGTGGTGGGATGTCGACGGTTGTGGGGACGGTGGCGGCAGAGGGTGTGGATGTCGTTGGTTGCGGGGTCGGAGGGGTCGGAGGTGGTGAGCGGGTGGGGTGTGGTTGGTTGCGGGGTCGGCGACGGAGGGTGGTGAGGGGCGGTGTCGCCGGTCTGGTGGGCGGATTGGGATGTGGTGGTGGAGTTGTCAAGGAACGGGTGATGGGGCGTGGTGTTGGTGGTCAGTGTTGGGTGGGGTGGGTGGTGTGGTGGCGGCCGGTGGGGGTGGTCCAGTGTGTGGTGCCGTTGGTGTCTCGGGTGACGGTGTAGTTCTCGTGCTTGATGTGGTGGTGGCGGACGCAGAGGCCTTGGAGGTTGGTGGGTGTGGTGTCGCCCTGGGGCCAGGGGATGATGTGGTCGTGTTCCTGGACGGGTCGGTTGCAGCCGGGTGCGGTGCAGATGCCGCCGGACTGGGCGCGGGTGAATTCCTTCATCAGCGCGGTGGGGCGGTAGGTGTCGGTGGTGATGGCGGTGGCGTGGCGGTGTTCGTCGAGCAGGATGCCGCGCCAGGGTCCGTGCATGGCGAGTTCGCGGGCGGTGTCGGCGGAGATGGGGCCGTAGCCGGCGAGTTGGCCGGGGTCGTTGGTCAGGCCGAGCAGGGTTTCGATGGAGACGGTGACGTAGGTGCGGACGTTCCACTGCTGTCGGTTGCCCAGGACCCGGTCCATGAGGACGTCGGATCGTTTCTGGTCGGTGGTGCGGTCGTCGGCGGGGAGGGCTTTGGCGTCCGCGCAGATCTGCTGAAACAGGCGGTGGGCGTCGGTGGCCTGGAGGGTCCAGGTCAGTTTGGCCATGCCGTCCGGTAGCGGGCTGAACTCGATCCGCCGCTCCTTCGCGGCCTTCTGGCAGCGGGTCTCGTAGCCCTCGGGGTCGGCTTTGGCGACCAGCCCTGTTGTTTTGCGGCATAGCTGGGTCCGGTTCAGCCCGGCCGCCACTCCCACCAGTGCGTCTTCGACCTCGGTGATCTGTTCGGGCTGGTCGAGGTGCCGGATCCGTTCCCTGACCGCGTCGAACCGGGCGAAGTCCAGTTCCCCGCACCGTAGCTGCTCGGCCAGCCGGGGCAGCACGTCCAGCGCTCCGCTGGCTTCTTTCCTGCGGGCCACGCTCTGCTCGGGTTCTTTGATGGCCATGGCGAGTTCGGTGGTGTCGTCGACGCGTTTCAGCACGGCGAGCTCGGCCCATTCGCAGGCTGATTTCATCTTCCGGGCGAGGATGGCGAGAGTGACTAACTGGTCAGTGCAGAGGCTGTCGAGGTCTGTCCCGGTGAGGAGGTCGAACATGGCCCCGTCCGGTTCCATGTTCTCCATTTCTCGGGTGATTTCCCTCATGTCTCCAGGATACTCGCACGTGTGATCGAACTCGAATCACTAACGGGTGATGTTCTCATGCATAATCGCGTCGACCAACAACGCCCGCACCAACAATGGCCGCACCAAAAACGGTCGCACCAACGACGGTCGCGCCAACGACGGCCGGGCCAACGACGGTCGCGCCAACAACGGCCGCGCCAACAACGGCCGCACCAACAACGCTCGCACCAACAACGCCCGCACCAACAACGCTCGCACCAACGACGGTCGCGCCACCAACAAGTGGCGGCATCGAGAAGCCCCTGAACATCGGCCCCTCCTCTATCCAGACAAGCGTGGATTTTGCGTGGAGGGGATCGATGTCGTACAATTGACCATGCGAAGGGCTGGCTTGCCTGCCCGGTATTTGCCCTTCGCGACATCGGTCAGAGGCTCCGCGCCAAATCCACGCGACCCAACAAAGCGTCCCGCCTCGACATCCACAAGCCCGGCCCCACTCTGCTGACAGCCGCCCCCTTATTCCTCCAACAACCGCTGCCCTTCCTTCGCCCACTCCACCCGCACCCGAGCCACCGCCGCGATCCCCTCGAACACGTGCGCCTTCAACCGCGCGATCCGGTCATGCTCCTCGGGATCCCGGCGCGTGAGACGCTCCTTCAACAGCGCAGTGTCCTTACGCAGCAACCGATCCCGGTGCGCCTCGGCCTCCTTCGCCGCCTTCGACTGCTCGGCGATGAAGGCGTCCAACACCTTCACGGCTTCCTCCGCCGGAATGGTGTCGAAGTTCAACGCCTGCACCATGAACGGGTCCCGAGGCGGGGCAGCATCGTGCGCGGTCCCCAGCCACGACGCCAGCTCCTGATGCCCCTTCTCCGTCACCGAATACACGGTCCGGGTCAGCCGAGGCCCCCGGGCCTCCTCGTCGCCGGCGATCAGCCCGGACTGTTCCATGCGACGGAGCATGGGATAGATCTGGCTCTGCGGCGCGGCCCAGATCCAGCCGGTGGAGCCGTCGAAGAACCGAACGAGGTCGTAGCCGGACATCGGGCGTGCCTCCAGCACCCCCAACAAGGCATGCTGCAGCGACATGATCCGATACTAACCGTCAGCCGTCGATCCGCATGCTCACGGTCTTCGGCTCGGTGAAGAACTCCCGGCTGAAGGTGCCGCCCTCACGCCCCCACCCGGAGTCGCCGACGCCGCCGAAGGGCGCGCGCAGGTCACGCACGAAGAAGCAGTTGACCCAGACGTTGCCGCTGCGCAGGGCACCGGCCACCCGGTGCGCTCGGTGCAGCCCGTCGCTGAACACCATGGCGGACAGCCCGTACGGCGTGTCGTTGGCCAGCCGGACACCGTCCTCCTCGGACGCGAACGGAGTGACCGTCACGACCGGCCCGAACACCTCTTCCCGCTGCACCGGCGCATCCTGCGGCACGTCCGTCAACACGGTCGGCCGCACGAACCAGCCCTCGCCGAGCCCGCCGGTCAGAACCTTCGCCCCGCCGGTCTTTTCCGGCTCCAGATACCCGATGACCTTGTTGTAGTGCTTCTCGGACGCCAACGGCCCGATCGAGGTCGACGGATCGGACGGATCGCCCAGTGTCATCGCCTCGGCCGCGCTGACGAACCGCGACAGGAACTCGTCGTACACGCCCTGCTGCACGTACAGCCGCGAACCGGCCAGGCACACCTGGCCCGTGTTGCTGAACGCCGCCCGGATCGACCAGTCCACGGCCACATCCACATTCGCGTCGTCGAACACCAGGTTCGACCCCTTGCCCCCCAGCTCCAGGCTCACCGGCGTCAAATTCGCCGCCCCCGCCCCCGCGATCGCACGACCCGTCAAGGACGATCCCGTGAAGGTGATCCGGTCCACGCGCGGGTCACGCGTCAGCACCGCGCCGGCGTCGCCGAAGCCCAGCACCACGTTCAACACGCCCTCGGGGATGCCGGCCTCCAACGCCAGCCGGCCGATGATCGCCGCCGAGCGCGGGGTGTCCTCGGACGGCTTCAGCACCACGGTGTTGCCCCACGCCAATGCCGGCGCGATCTTCCATGTGGCCAGCATCAGCGGGAAGTTCCACGGGGCGATCGCCGCCACCACACCGGCCGACTCGTACCGCGTGTAGGTGTGCATGCCGATGTCCGACGGCAAAGCCTCGGCCATGGCCAGTCGAGCATGATCGGCGAAGAACCGGAAGTTCTGCGCCGAGCGCGGCACGTCGTGCGAGGAGGCGGCCGCGATGGGCTTGCCCATGTCGTGGCCCTCGGCCTCGCCGAGCTCCGCCGCGTGCTCCTCCATGAGGTCGGCGAACTTGTGCAACAGGCGGCCGCGCTCGGCGAAACCCATGCGGGGCCAAGGACCTTCGTCGAACGCCCGGCGTGCGGCGGCCACCGCCAGGTCCACGTCCGCCGCCGACGCGCGGGCGACGGTGGCGTAGCTCTGCCGCGTGTACGGGTCGATGTCGTCATAGGTGGCGCCGTCGGCGGAGTCGGTCTCCGCTCCGCCGATGACGTGCTGGATCTTCACGATGTCCGCTCCCTCAGTTGGATGGCGACCGGCTGCCGGCGGGTGACCGGCACCAGACCCGTCGCGACGAGACCGATGACCGCCACGGCGGCGAAGAGGTAGAAGTTCCACACGTAGCTTGCGCCGGAGGCGAGCACGAGGCCGCCGAGCACGGGGCCGAGGATGGCGCCGAGACGGCCGACGCCGAGCGACCAACCGATGCCGGTGGCCCGCGACGTGGGCGGGTAGTAGCGGGTGACGAAGACGTTGATCAGGTTGGTGGTGCCGATGGTGCCGTAGCCGGCGACGCCCGACAGGATGTAGATGACCACTGTGGACGGTCGGACGGCCAGCAGCGCGATGCTCACCACGGCCAGCAGGAAGGACACGGCGACGACCGGCTTGGAGCCGACGATGTCGGCCGCCCGGCCACCGATCGCCGAGCCGATGATCGAGCCCACGTTGAACACCAGCAGGAAGCTCAGGGCCGAGCCGAGCGGGAAGTCGGCCTGGCGCATGATCTGCGGCAGCCAGGTGTTCATGCCGTAGACCATCAGCAGCGAACTGAAGCTGGCCAGCCACAACAGGATCGTGCCGAGCCGGTAGCCGGGCGCGGCCAGCTCGCGCAGGGCGCTGAGCCAGTTCCGCTTCTCCGACAACGAAATCACCGGCACCTCGACGCCGAGCCGAGCGGCCAGCGTGACGGCCTCGTCGGTACGGCCACGCAAGACCAGGTACTCCAACGACTCCGGCAGCCAGCGCAGCGCGAACGGCACCGCCAGCACCGGCGCGGCGCCGATCAGGTACATGGTCTGCCAGCTCAGCGACGGAATCACCGAGATCGCCAGCGCGGAGGCCAGGATGCCGCCGACCGCGTAACCCGACTGCATCAGCACGTACGTGATGTTGTGCTTGCCGGCGGGCGCGTACTCGACCACCAGCGCAGCGGCGGTCGGCATCAGGCCGCCGAGGCCGATGCCGGCCACGAACCTCAACAACCCGAACACTTCCGGGTTCGGGGCCAGGGCGCACAGCGCCGTGCAGACGGAGAACCACACCATGCAGAGCACGAGGATCCGGCGGCGGCCGATCAGGTCGGTCACCGTGCCCACCAGCAGCGCGCCGATGAGCATGCCGATCAGCGCGTAGCTGCCGATCGTGCCGGCCTGCGCGGGGCCGATGTGCCAGGCCGCCAGCAGGGACGGCACGGTCGTGCCGTAGACGACCAGGTCGTAGCCGTCGAAGGTGACGGCGAAGGCGCACAGGATGACGACGCTCCGTAAGGCGCCGCGGGAAACTCTGTTCGGCATGGCGGGGTTCCTTTCACCGCGACGCTGCGGTCAGGTGGTGCCAGATGCGGTTGAGCAGTTCGGAACCCGTTGCCGCCCAGGCGGCCTGCTCCTCGGCGGGCAGGGGGCGGACCGGGCCGTGGGCGGCGACGGCGAGCGTGAGCTTGGCGGTCTCCTCGAGGATCCACATGCGGGCCACGGCCTCGGGCAGGGTGGCGCCGACGGTGATGGCGCCGTTGCCGCGCAGCACGAGCGCCGACGCGCTGCCGAGCGCGGCCGCCAGTTCGCGGGCGATCCCGGGTTCACGGATCAGGCGCGAGTTGTGGAAGATCGGGACGATCGCGCCGAGCAGCGAGCCCTGGCCGTGTAGCGGCACGAGCGGGATACCCAGCGTCGCGGTGGCGGCGACGGTCGGCGGCTGGGCCCGGCAGATGGCGCCGACGTCCGGCCGGACGGCGGCAATGGCGGTGTGCATCCACGCCTCGCGAGGCGCGTCGTCGGGAAGTTTCCCCGCGCAAATGGACAGCTGTGGGAATTCACCACCGGCCAGCGCGCCCAGCGGGCGCGGCGGCGTGATGAGCAGCTCCTCGTCGGAAATCCGGGCGCTGACGTGCCCGAACGCGGTGACCAGCCCGGCTGCGTCGAGCGCGTGGCCCGCCCGGGTCAGGTCCTCGGCGATGCTGGCTGGCGACATGGGGCAATGGTTACCGGTATCTGTATATCTGTCAACAGCGGGATTGACATGTATATCGATACCTGTACCGTTGTGGGCGTTGGGTTGCCGTCTGACAGCGAGGTGGGGCAGTGATCGCCATCCAGGACATCGCCTACGTCCGCTCCGGCACCGCGGACCTGGAGACCGCCGTCGGCTTCGCCGTCGACGTGGTGGGCCTCGAACTGGTCGAGCGGACCGCGGAGCGGGCCTATCTGCGAGCCGACAACCGACACCACTGTCTGTCCTTTGTGGCCGGTGAGGCCGGCGTCATCTCCTCGGCCTTCACGCTCGCCGACGAGGACCGGCTCGCCGACGCCGAGTCCGAGCTGGAAGCGGCCGGGCTGACCGTCAGCCGCGGCGACAAGGCGGCCGCGGCCGACCGGCACGTGCGGGAGTTCATCGCCTTCGAGGACCCGTTCGGCAACGTCGTCGACCTCGTGGTGGACCAGAAGGAGGTGCCCACGCCGGTCAACTTCGCCCGCGCCGCCGGCATCACCGAGTTCGGCCACCTCTGCCTCGACGCCCCCGACGTCCGGGCCGCGCACAAGTTCTGGACCAAGCACTTCACCCTGAAGGTGTCCGACTGGATCGGTGACGCCGCGTGCCTGATGCGCTTCGATCCCGTGCACCACAAGATGGCCGTGTTCCAGGGCGCCGGGCCGGGCCTGTGCCACATGAACTTCCAGGTCGAGTCCATCGACGACGTCATGCGCAGCTGGCACTTCCTGCAGGACAACGGGATCGAGATCGAGCAGGGCCCCGGCCGGCACCCCCAGTCCGGCGCCGTCTTCCTGTACTTCAAGGGTCCCGAGGGCCTGACGTACGAGTACTCCTACGGCGTTCGGCGGATCGAGGACGACGACGCCTGGCGGGTGCGGTACTTCGATCCGTCCGAGCCCGACGCCATCGACATGTGGCGCGGGCCGACCAACCGCTGCGCCTCCCAGCCGCAGCTGCCCGGCCTGGCCACCCGCTGATGCCCATCGCGCGCATCTCCGCCGCCGGTCAGACTCCGGCCGAGCGAGGTCGGTGACGGCATGCCGAACGGCCCGGCGGACGAATCCGCCGGGCCGAACAAGGACAACTCAGCTGTGCGAGACCGTCAGAGCGTAGAAATGCACGGTCGCGCCGTTGGTGGAGCTGCTGCTGGCGCTCTGGTTGTAGTCGCCGGCCTTGAAGTACTGCGGATAGCCCTTCCAGCCCGACGGAATGCCGAACGAATGGTTGCTGCCGTTGATCGCGATGTTGATGGTGTTGCCGCCGGTGACGCTGATGACGTAGCTGAACTGCGTGTTCAGCGAGACATGGCCGACGGTGTGCGCGGTCTGGCCGCCGCCGGGGCCGTTCTCGATGCCGGCGATGATGTCGCCGTTGCTGTGGTAGTAGAGCTCGATCAGCGGTTTGGTGGTGCCGCTGCCCTCGCTGGCGTGAATCTGCCCGACGCAGACGCTGGAAGGCACCTTGGTCACCTTGACCGTGGCGCTGAGCTTGTGTGTGCCGGGCAGGCCCCAGCTGGCCGCGGACCCGCTCGAATTCATTTCCCGCAGCTCAGAACGGGAGAAGTTGGAGTTGGGCGTGTGCACGCCGTTCTCCGGGTCCCAGAACGTCATGGAACCGTCGGTCTTGTCCGTGTAGAAGTACTTGTCGGTGTAGCCGCTCGCGCCTTTCAGCCGGCTGGGGCTGATCGTCGTCGGCGAACCGGGGGAGCCGACCGGCTCCTGGAGGGACCACACCGACAAATTGAAGTTTCCACCCGGCGCGACCCCGGTGTTCAGGGCGGGAGCGGCCATGGCGGATTGGCCGGCGAACAGCGTGCCGGCCGCGGCGAGGGTCAGGGCGCTCGCCGTGAGCTTCTTGTTCAATTTTTACTCCTCGCAGGGACGTGTGGCGGCGTCAGGGAACCGAGGGATCAGGCAGGATCCCGGGGTTGTCGAGCCGCCCCGTCACAGCGAGAAACGCTGGCAGGGATTGTGTGCATGGGTTTTAATCTCCTCCGGTTTGGCGGCGGTGCCATACCGACTTCGAGAAGAGCAGGGGCCATCAGTTTGGGATACCCACGCTTGCCCCGTCAATACCTTTCGGGCAGGTGAATTGTTCAGGTCCGTGAACCGTTGAGCAGGGCCAACAGTTTTTCCACATCGTGGATGATCTGGTCGCGGGGGGTGCGTGCCCGGACCTGCACCCGGACTCCGACCCAGGCGTTGAAGGTCACGGCGGTGGCGGTTTCGACATCGATACGGTCGGTGACGGAACCGTCCCGCTGACCCTGGCGGATCATCCCCGCCAGCGTCTCGCGCGCCACCGCCGAGTGCTGCGCGAGTCGCTCGGCGACGGCGTCGTCCGAAGGCCCCAATTCGGTGGAGCTGTTCACGAACAGGCAGCCGCGGAAGTCGTCGGCCGGCGATTCGAGCAGGAGTGAGAACAGGGAGCGGATCGCCGAGAGGCCGTCGGCCGCGGCCTTCTCGCGGAACCCGTCCTCTGCCAGCGTGAGGTAGCGGTCGAGCGCGCGAAGGTAGAGCGAGTGCTTGTCCCCGAAGGTGTCGTACATGCTGCGCCGGCCGACCCCGGTGTGCTCGACCAGATCCTGCACCGAGGTCGCCTCGTAGCCGCGCCGCCAGAACAGGTCCATCGCGTCGGCGACGGCCGTGTCCGGATCGAATTCCTTGTGCCGAACCATGGGGACAAACCTCTCACACGGGCTAGACGGCCGCGCTCAGGCCGGCCTTGACGTTGCGGGTGAACTCGTCGAACAGCACCTCGGGCGTGCCCTTGGCCACGGCGTCCAGGGTGGTCGACGCGACCTCGGCCGGGTCCGACTTGCCCTCGGTCACGTGCGCGGCCATGTCGGTGTCCATGAAGCCGACGTGCAGGCCGGTCACGGTGATGCCCTTGGGCGCCAGCTCCTCGCGGACGACGTCGGTCATCGCCCACTCGGCCGCCTTGGCCACCGAGTACGCGCCGGACCACGCCGGGTGGGCGAACGACAGCACCGAGGCGACGTTGAGGATCGCGCCGCCGCCGTTGGCCTCGATGGCCGGCGCGAACGCGCGGATCGCCGCCAGCGGGCCGACGAAGTGCACCTCAAGCTGCTCGCGGACGGTGTCGAGGTCGGGCTCCAGCAGTCCGGGCGCGCTCCCGATGCCGGCGTTGTTGATCAGGAGGGTGGCGTCGGCGGCGACCTTGGCGGCGGCCTCGATGCTGGTGTGGTCGGTGACGTCGAGGCGCAGCGGGGTGACGCCCTCGATGTCGATGGTCTCGGGGCGGCGCGCGGTGGCGTACACCTTCGCGCCACGGGCGACGAGCTCTTCGGCGAACTTGCGGCCCAGGCCGCGGTTCGCACCGGTCACTACGGCAACAGTCTTGGTGAAGTCCATGTCGACGACGATAGTCTGTTGAGAACGAACGGTGCAATAAGAACCTCGGTGACCGCGGCCACACGACCTCCGGGAGCCCGCGCCGGCCGGGCTGAGACGTGGACCGGGTTCGGCCTACCTGACACGCCGACACAACATGTGGGTTCTTGCGACTGATCGTCGTCCATGTATTGTGCTCACCGAGCTGGTTCGGCCGTCCCGCCAGGGCGGTCGTCGTAAGAGGGAACCCGGTGCGAATCCGGGACTGCCCCGCAGCGGTGAACGGGAACGACCGCCGTCACGAAGCACTGGACGCAGGTGTCCGGGAAGCGACGGCCAGTAGGTGCCGACCAGGCATGCCCGTGAGTCCGAAGACCTGCCCGCTCGCCCGTTCCGCACCGTGGACGGGCTCGTGTCCAGGCCCCGAGGGAGGGCGTGGGGACTCCTCGCGGCCGCGTGCCGCCTGTGTCCTCGCGCCCAGGGCCCACAGCGTGCGAGGAGCAAGGCCGTGAAGCCAGCCGTGAAGACAGTCGTGCGGGTCGATGCCGACCCCCACCCGACGATGCGGGTGCGCAAACGCAGCGGCGCGTTCGAGACCGTCGACGTGAACAAGATCGTGAAAGCGGTGGGCCGCAACGCGGTCGGCCTGTCCGAGGTGGACCCGCTGCGGGTCGCGACCAAGACGATCAACGGCCTGTACGACGGCGCGACCACCGAGGAGCTGGACCGGCTGTCCATCCAGACGGCCGCGGAACTGGTCTCGGAGGAGCCGGAGTACTCCCGGCTGGCCGCGCAGCTGCTCGCCGCGTACATCGACAAGGAGGTCCGCGGCCAGGGCATCCACTCGTTCAGTCAGAGCATCGCGCTGGGCCACCGCGAGGGCCTGATCGGCGACGAGACGGCCAAGTTCGTGGCCACGCACGCCCGCAAGCTGGACGACGCGATCGACGCCGACAACGACCGCCGCTTCGAGTACTTCGGCCTGCGCACCGTGTACGACCGCTACCTGTTGCGCCACCCCAATTCCCGGGCGGTGCTGGAGCGCCCGCAGTACTGGCTGCTGCGCGTGGCCTGTGGCCTGTCGCACACCGCGGCCGAGGCGATCCGCTTCTACCGCCTGATGTCCTCGCTGGCGTACCTGCCGAGCTCGCCGACGCTGTTCAACTCGGGCACCCGGCACACCCAGATGTCCTCGTGCTACCTGCTGGACTCGCCCCGCGACGAGCTCGAGTCGATCTACGAGCGATACGCGCAGGTGGCGCAGCTGTCCAAGTTCGCCGGCGGCATCGGCGTGCAGTGGTCCCGGGTCCGCTCCCGCGGCGCCCTGATCCGCGGCACCAACGGCCACTCCAACGGCATCGTGCCGTGGCTGCGCACGCTGGACGCCTCGGTGGCGGCGGTCAACCAGGGCGGCCGGCGCAAGGGCGCGGCCTGCGTCTACCTGGAGACGTGGCACCCGGACATCGAGGAGTTCCTTGAGCTGCGCGACAACACGGGTGAGGACGCGCGCCGCACGCACAACCTGAACATCGCCAACTGGATCCCGGACGAGTTCATGCGCCGGGTCGAGGCCGACGCCGAGTGGTCGCTGTTCGACCCGGACGAGACGCCGGAGCTGCCGGACCTGTGGGGCGAGGACTTCGACCGCGCCTACCGGGCGGCCGAGGAGGCCGGCCGGGCCGTGCGCAAGGTCAAGGCCCGCGACCTGTACGCGAAGATGATGCGTACGCTGGCCCAGACCGGCAACGGCTGGATGACCTTCAAGGACACCGCCAACCGCACCTGCAACCAGACCGCCGAGGCCGGCAACGTGGTGCACCTCTCCAATCTCTGCACGGAGATCCTGGAGATCACCAGCGACGCCGAGACCGCCGTGTGCAACCTGGGCTCGGTCAACCTGGGCGCGCACGTGGCCGGCGACGCCCTGGACTGGACCAAGCTGCGGGAGACCGTCCGCACCGGGGTCACGTTCCTGGACCGCGTGATCGACATCAACTACTACCCGACCGAGCCGGCGGGCCGGTCCAACCCGCGCTGGCGGCCGGTCGGCCTGGGCGTGATGGGCCTTCAGGACGTGTTCTTCAAGCTGCGCCTGGACTTCGACTCTCCCGAGGCTCGCGAGCTGTCGACCCGCATCGCCGAGGAGATCTACCTCACGGCCCTGGAGACCTCGGCCGATCTGGCCGCCTCCGCCGGCGCGCACCCGGCGTACAACCAGACCCGTGCGGCGCAGGGCGATCTCCAGCCGGACCTGTGGGGCGTCACGCCGACGCAGACCGAGCGCTGGACCGCGTTGCGTGAGCGCGTGGCCGAGAGCGGCCTGCGCAACTCGCTGCTGATCGCGATCGCCCCGACGGCCACGATCGCCTCCATCGCCGGCTGTTACGAGTGCATCGAGCCGCAGGTGTCCAACGTGTTCAAGCGGGAGACCCTGTCCGGGGAGTTCTTGCAGGTCAACACCTATCTCGTCGCCGAGCTCAAGCGGCACGGCCTGTGGACCGCCGCCACCCGCGACCAGCTCAAGCGGGACGACGGCTCCGCGCAGGGCCTGGCCGGCCTGCCCGAGGCCAGCCGCTCGCTGTTCCGCACCGCGTGGGAGCTGCCGCAGCGGTCCCTGATCGACCTGGCCGCCGCCCGCGGCCCGTACATCGACCAGAGCCAGTCGCTGAACCTGTTCGTCGCCTCGCCGACGATCGGCAAGCTGTCCTCGATGTACCGCTACGCCTGGCAGACCGGGCTGAAGACCACGTACTACCTGCGCTCCCGCCCGGCGACGCGCATCCAGCAGGCCACCGTGCCGACCGCCGCCGCTTCCGTCGTCGAGGCGGACGTCATCGCCTGCTCCCTTGAGAACCCCGAATCCTGTGAGGCCTGCCAGTGACGACGACAACTTCCTCCGGGCTGGAGAACACCGCCCGCCAGCAGTCCTTGCTGGACCCGGGCATGGACCTCACGTTGCGGCCCATGCGTTATCCCTTGTTCTACGAGCGTTTCCGTGACGCCATCAAGAACACGTGGACCGTCGAGGAGGTCGACCTGCACTCCGACCTCGCCGACCTCAAGAAACTCACGCCGGCCGAGCAGCACCTGATCAACCGCCTGGTCGCGTTCTTCGCCACCGGCGACACCATCGTCGCCAACAACCTGGTGCTCAACCTGTACGAGCACGTCAACGCCCCCGAGGCGCGGCTCTACCTGTCGCGCCAGCTGTTCGAGGAGGCCGTGCACGTCCAGTTCTACCTGACGCTGCTGGACACCTACATTCCCGACGAGAACGAGCGGGCCGAGGCGTTCGCGGCGGTGGAGAACATCCCGTCGATCCGGGACAAGGCCGAGTTCTGCTTCAAGTGGATCGACTCCGTCCAGCACCTGGACCAGTTGCGCAGCAAGGAGGATCGCCGCAGCTTCCTGCTCAACCTGATCTGCTTCGCCGCGTGCATCGAGGGTCTGTTCTTCTACGGCGCCTTCGCCTACGTGTACTTCCTGCGCTCGCGGGGCCTGCTCAACGGCCTGGCGTCCGGCACCAACTGGGTGTTCCGCGACGAGTCCATGCACATGGCGTTCGCCTTCGACGTGGTCGACACGGTGCGCCGGGAGGAGCCGGACCTGTTCGACGACAAGCTGGAGGCCGAGGTCCGGCAGATGCTGCGTGAGGCCGTCGACGCCGAGACGCGCTTCGCCGAGGACATGCTGGGGCAGGGTGTGGCCGGCATGTCGTTGGCGGACATGCGTTCCTACCTGGAGCACGTCGCCGACCGGCGGCTGGCCGTGCTGGGCATGGCACCGGAGTTCAACGCCAGGAACCCGTTCGCGTTCATGGAGTTGCAGGACGTGCAGGAGCTGTCCAACTTCTTCGAACGCCGCGTGTCCGCCTACCAGGTCGCGGTCACTGGAACGGTGAGCTTCGACGAGGACTTCTGACCGAAGCCGCTCGGCCCCGCCCCTGCTTCGCCCGGTTGGCGGATTTTCGCCCGCCGCCACCCGACGCGCCCACCCACCCAAGCCGGATGCGGCGGGTGAAAATCCGGCAAGGGCGAGGCAGGGGTCACGAGGGGCCGAGCCGCGACGCCGGAGGCGGCGCCATGGACACGGCGCCTACCATGGGTCGGTGATGGATGGTGTTCGGCGGGTCGTCGTCGGTGTCGACGGCTCGGTCGGCAGCTTGCAGGCGCTGCGACGGGCGGTGACCGAGGCGCGGATGCGCGCGGTCCCGCTCGTCGTCGTGATCGCCTGGAGTGCGCCCGGCGGCGAGGCCGCCTACCGGCGCACGCTCGACGTGCAGCTCAAACGGTTGTGGGAGCAGGGCGCCTGGGAGCGGCTGGCCGCGGCGTGGGCAGAGGCACTGGGCGGTGTGCCCGAAGACGTTGAAGTGCGGCAGATGGCGGTGCGGGCCGACGCCGGGAAGGCGTTGGTGTGCATCGCGGATGACGAGAACGACCTGCTGGTGGTCGGGGCGGGACGGCGGAACCTGTTGCGCCGCGCCCTGATTCCGTCGGTGCCGAGGTACTGCGCCGCCCACGCGAAGTGCACGGTGCTGCTCGTTCCGCCGTCTCCGCTGGCCCAGCAGATGTATCACGGCGTGCTGCCGCGGCTGCTGCGCCGCAAGCGCGCCGTGAACGATCTCGTCGGCCACGGCGGATGAGCCGACAGCCACGGGGCCAGCTGTAGGACGCCGAAGAGCACCTCGACGGCGAAGAATCCCCAGAGCAGCCCCGTGGCGCCGTGCACGGCGGCGTACGCCTCCCAGATCGCGAACAAGATCCGCGCCACGCCGTCGTACAGCCCGAGGACCGGGTGCGGGTCGATCAGGCGCAAGACGGCCCACACCACCACGATCGAGCCCATCAGGTCGGCGTACATGGTCGCCGTGGGGTCGGTGGCGGGCATCGCCCCGAGACCGAGCGCGAGGCCGACGGCGGACAGCGCCTGTCGCAGCAGTTCGTAGGTCCACGGCGTGACGAACGCCGCCGTGACAACAAGGTCGTAGCCCGCGCTGACGCGGACGAGTCGTCGGTAGTTCACGGTTGGCGACGCTAAACCGTGGAGTACGCTTCAAGGTCAAGTCCACGGACCGACGGAGTCACCATGCGCATCGGGGAACTGGCCGTGCGGACCGGCATGAGCCGGGACGCGATCCGGTTCTACGAGAAGATCGGCCTGGTCGCCGGGCGGCGGCTCGGCAACGGTTACCGCGACTTTCCGCCCGAGACGGTGCCGTGGCTGCACTACGTGCGCACCGCACAGCGGCTCGGCTTCTCACTCGGCGAGATCGCCGACAATCTCGCGGAGCTGCGGGACGTCCCCGACTCGGCCGCGGCGCTGTCGGCGCTGTTCGCCGACAAGATCCAGGTCATCGACGCGCGGATGGCCGAGCTCGCCGCCGTGCGCGCCGATCTCGCGGCGCGCGTGGACACCGGCTGCCCGCTGCGGCCTAGTGTCCTGAGTTGTTAATGCGGGTGCAGTAGCGGGCGATGGAGTCGAGGATCTGGTCGGCGGTCTTGGTCCAGACGTAGGGCCGAGGGTTGTCATTCCAAGTCCGAATCCAGTCGCGGA